>JAZRWB010000062.1:0-43995 GCA_045599445.1 Kiritimatiellia bacterium
ATGATGCTCCTGACAACCCTCGCAAGAACGACGACAAGAAAGGACCTCTGGCAAGTCGTGACCGCCTACATCACCCGGTGGAGAGTCGAGGAGACAATCCGCCACGTCAAGCAAGCATACAACCTCGAGGACATTCGGCTACTGCGTTATCGACATCTGAAGAACATAGCGGCCATCGTCCTCGCCACCGCCTACTTCTGCATGACTTGGATCGGCAATTCCGACAAACGTGCACTCATTGCGAAAAGCATCACCGACGCATCGCTCAGAATCCACGAGCTTCCGGACTTCCATTTCTATGCCATAGCAGATGGTATCAGGATGCTGCTCTCGCGATGCGGAAGATGGTCGGGCTTCGGCAAAGACGACATTGACGATGAACCCGACCTATTCAAGTTTTTCGACTGCGACGACTGACTGCACGGAGGGAACGCGAGCCAAACGATTTTCAGTGCAGAACCAAAACCGTCCGATTTTCCTGAAACAGCTTTTCCACTTATCGAAGCACGAAAAAGTCAATCACGCCCTTTGTTTACAGGGGTCTCGTCAATTTGATGTCTCAAAAAATGGGGGATGTCCAGGAAAATTCCCGCTTGCATTGCGAAGGGGAATTGTGATATAATTACCCGAAATCGCTTAAAAGGTGTACAGTTAACAAAGTGGCCGCTTACCACACTTCAGGCACCTTAAACGGCGAAGCTGTAGACAATTTCGGTTTCAAACCAGAGAGAGGTAAGCGAATGAGCGCAGAACGCAAGGTATTCGGTCGGCTGCAGGGCATGACGTCGCCCATGCCGAATTTGATTGACATCCAGACGAAGTCCTACGAGGATTTCCTTCAATGCGACGTGTTGCCGCAGAAGCGCAAGAATCAGGGCTTGCAGGAGATCTTCAAGGAGATATTCCCGATCGTCAGCTTCGACGGCAGGTACAAGCTCGACTTCGTTTCCTATACGCTGGAGGGCGAGACCAAGAGCTACTTGCAAGCGCTCATGGACGGCGAGAGCTACACGCGCTCGATGAAGGCGACCTTCCGTCTGCAGGACGGCGAGGACGTCCGCGAGGAAGAAGTCTATATGGGCGAAATGCCCATCATGACTCCCGACGGCGCGTTCGTCATCAACGGCGCGGAGCGCGTAATCGTCTCGCAGCTCCACCGCAGCCCGGGCATCTCGGCGGAAAAGCAGGTCCACGCCAACGGCCAGGCGCTCCTTTCGGTGCGCATCATCCCCGATCGCGGCAACTGGATCGAAATCATGTTCGACACCAACGACGTCATGTGGTGCTTCATGGATCAGCGCCGCCGTCGTCGGAAATTCTACGCGACCTCGCTTCTCCGTGCGTTCGGCTACGGTTCGGACGAGCAGCTGATGCAGCTTTTCTACGAGTTCAAGAAGCTTCCGACCGATCGCAAGTACGCCGACAAGGATCTTCGGATGCTGGTTATGAAGGATGACCTCGTCGACGCGAGCTCGCAGGCGGTAATCGCGCGTCGGTACGATCCGGTCACTCCCGCGATGATGGCGCAGATCGCCTCCGCCGGCATCAAGACGGTGGAAGTCGTCGACGTCGCCGTCGATAATGGCGTACTCATCAAGACGCTGCGCGAGGACGCCAAGGCGGGCATCCACAACGAGGAGGACGCGCTCAAGGAAATCTACAAGCGCATGCGTCCCGGCGATCCGCCGACCGCGACCAACGCGAAGCAGATGATCCACCGCATGTTCTTCGAGCTCGCGCACTACGATCTCGGATACGTCGGTCGCCACAAGATCAACAAGCGTCTCGGCCTCGTCGGCAAGATCGACGAGAACCTCCGCACGCTCCACGAGTCGGGCATCGACGTCATCGAGGCGATTCGCCTCCTTTTGAAGATTTACATGAACAAGGACGTGGTGGACGACATCGACCACCTCGGCAACCGTCGCATTCGCACGACGGGCGAGCTTTTGGAGAACCAGTGCCGCATTGGCCTGGCGCGTACCGATCGTCTCGTTCGCGAGCGCATGACGATTCACGACGCCAATTCCTCGGGGCCGCTTACCCCGAGCCGGCTCGTGAACTCCAAGACCTTCAGCGTGGTCGTAGCCGACTTCTTCGCCAGAAGCCAGCTTTCGCAGTTCATGGACCAGACCAACCCCTTGAGCGCGCTCGCCCACAAGCGGCGTCTTTCGGCGCTCGGTCCGGGCGGCCTTAGCCGCGAACGCGCGGGCTTCGAGGTGCGCGACGTCCATCCTTCGCACTACGGTCGAATCTGCCCGATCGAAACTCCGGAAGGTCCGAACATCGGTCTTATCTCCAGCTTGGGCATCTACGCCGAGGTCAACCGCTTCGGTTTCATCGAGACTCCCTATCGCAAGGTGGTCGGCGGCAAGGTCACGGACGAGATCGAGTATCTGCCAGCCGACGAGGAGGAGCAGTACGTAATCGCGCAGGCCAACGCGCCCTTGAAGCCCAACCGCACTTTCGCGGAAGAGCGCGTCACCTGCCGCTTCAAGACCGAGTTCTGCGACAAGAGCGCGCGCGACGTCCAGTACATGGACGTCGCCCCGATGCAGGTCATTTCCATCGCGGCGGGTCTCATACCGTTCCTCGAGCACGACGACGCCAACCGCGCGCTCATGGGCGCGAACATGATGCGTCAGGGCGTTCCGCTCATGACGACCGAGCGTCCGTTCGTCGGCACCGGTCTCGAGGGCGTCTCGGCCAAGGATTCGCAGGTAATCGTAACGGCGCTCGCCGCCGGCGTCGTCGCCTACGTCTCCGCCGATTTCATCATGGTTACGAAGGACGGCAAGCTTCCCGGCGGCAAGGCGCAGTTCGCGCACGACCCCGAGAATGGCGTTTGGCGGTACGACCTCCAGAAGTTCCGTCGTTGCAACTCGGGAACCTGCTTCAACCAGAAGCCGATCGTCAAGAAGGGCGACAAGGTCAAGTTCGGCGATTGCCTCGCCGACGGACCGGCGACCGATCAGGGCGAGCTCGCGCTCGGCAAGAACCTCCTCGTCGCGTTCATGAGCTGGCGCGGCTACAACTTCGAGGACGCGATTCTGGTGAACGAGAAGCTGGTGCGCGAGGACGCGCTCACTTCGCTCCACATCGTGACTTTCGAGTGCACCGCCCGCGACACCAAGCTCGGGCCGGAGGAGATTACCCGCGATATTCCGAACGTCAGCGAAGAGGCGCTCAAGAACCTCGGACCCGACGGCATCGTGCGCGTCGGCGCCGAAGTGAAGCCCGGCGACATTCTGGTCGGCAAGGTGACGCCGAAGGGCGAGACCGAGCTTTCGCCGGAAGAGCGGCTTTTGAGGGCGATCTTCGGCGAGAAGGCCGCCGACGTCCGCGACACTTCGCTTACGGTTCCGCCCGGGACGACCGGCGTCGTCATGAACGTCCAGGTTCAGAGCTCCAAGCCGAGCGAGGACGGTGACGCCAAGAAGTCCAAGAAGGCGAAGCGCGACGCCGAGAAGAAGCGCAAGAACCAGCTCGCCAAGCTCGAGAAGGAGCTGCTCGTAAAGCTCGCCTCGGAGCTGATGAACGAAAAGCTCCCCTGCGACATCACCGACACCGATTCGGGAGATGTGATCGTTTCGGCGAACAAGAAGATCAAGAAGTCGCAGCTTTCCGTGCTCGCCAAGGCGCATTCGCACTGGGACATGGACGATGGGGCGGCGAAGGAACGCGTTCAGACGATCATGGAGCCGTTCGAAATGGAATTCGCGGCGATCGAGGACGCGGCGGAAGGCGGCGACGGCGGACTCTTCGGCGACTTCGGCGGAGAGGGCGAGGTCGTCAAGCAAGTTCGCGTCTTCCTCGTCGACAAGAAGAACCTTTCGGTCGGCGACAAGATGGCCGGTCGTCACGGTAACAAGGGCGTCGTCTCGCGCATTCTGCCGAGTTGCGACATGCCGTTCCTGCCGGACGGGAGGCCGGTGGACATCGTCCTCAACCCGCTCGGCGTACCTTCGCGTATGAACCTGGGGCAGCTCTTCGAGACCTATCTCGGTCTCGCGTGCCGCTATCTCGGTTTCCACGCGGCAACTCCGGTATTCGACGGCGTTCAGGAGTCCGAAATCGACGAGCTCCTCACGAAGGCGCGCGCGGTTCAGGAAAAGGACGAGGGCGCGCAGAGCTGGATTTGCCCCGAGGGCAAGACCGTTCTCTACGACGGGCTTACCGGCGAACCCTTCGAGCAGAAGGTCGTCGTGGGCGTCATCTACATGTTGAAACTCCACCATCTCGTAACCGACAAGATTCACGCGCGCGCGGTCGGGCCCTATTCGCTCGTCACGCAGCAGCCCTTGGGCGGCAAGGCCCAGCTCGGCGGACAGCGCATGGGCGAAATGGAGGTGTGGGCGCTCGAGGCGTACGGCGTCGCCTACGCGTTGCAGGAGCTCCTCACGGTCAAGTCCGACGACGTTCAGGGACGTACGCGGATCTACGAGTCGATCGTCAAGGGCACGAACATCCTCGATTCGGGGATGCCGGAATCCTTCTCGGTGCTCATTCACGAGCTGCGCGGACTCTGCCTCGACACCCAGCTTTTGGGCGGCGACGTCGAGATGCGTCGTTCCCGCAAGGGCGATGTCAGCGCGGCGGCGGCGAAGGAGGCGGTCGAGCCGACGGAAGGCGACGATCTCCTTTCGGGGGCGCTCAATCTGTAAGGACAAGGGAACCTTGAACTTTAAACTTTAACTTTAAACTTTACGGAGCAAACATGAATCCTTACAACACTTCTGACATCTTCGGCGGTTCGTTCAACGCCTCGGCGCACTACGACGCGGTCAAAGTCCAAATCGCCTCGCCGGAGACGATTCGCGGCTGGTCGCACGGCGAAGTGAAGAATCCCGAAACGATCAACTATCGCACCTATCGTCCGGAAAAGGACGGACTTTTTTGCGAAAAGATCTTCGGACCGACCAAGGACTGGGAGTGCGCCTGCGGAAAGTACAAGCGCATCAAGAACAAGGGCATGATCTGCGATCGTTGCGGCGTCGAGGTCACGCTCGCGAGCGTTCGCCGTCAGCGCATGGGCCACATCGAGCTCGCGGTGCCGGTGAGCCACATCTGGTTCTTCAAGTGCTCGCCTTCGCGGATGGGGCTCCTCCTGGACAAGACCACCGCCGAACTCGAGGGCGTCCTCTACTACCAGAACTGGATGGTGGTCGAGCCGGGCGACACTCCGCTTCGCGAAGGTCAGATCCTCACCGAGCAGGAGTACATCGACGCGCAGGAGAAGTATCAGGACGGCTTCAAGGCGGAAATGGGCGCCGAGGCGGTTCGCAAGCTCCTCAAGAAGATCGATCTCAAGGCGCTGATGCACGATCTCGAGGACGAGATGGAGAACACCCGTTCCAAGCAGACGCGCAAGAAAATCGCCAAGCGCATGAAGGTCGTCGAGGGCTTCCGCGTCTCGAAGTCCAAGCCGGAGTGGATGGTTTTGGACGTTCTCCCGGTAATTCCGCCGGAACTCCGTCCGCTCGTTCCGCTCGAAGGCGGCCGCTTCGCGACCAGCGACTTGAACGACCTTTACCGTCGCGTCATCAACCGCAACAACCGTCTGCGCAACTTGCTGGCGCTCAAGACCCCCGACGTCATCATCCGCAACGAGAAGCGCATGCTTCAGGAAGCGGTCGACGCCGTCTTCGACAACGGTCGTCACGGTCGCGCGGTCACCGGCCAGGGCAACCGTCCGCTCAAGTCGCTTTCCGAAATCCTGAAGGGCAAGACGGGTCGCTTCCGCCAGAACCTCCTCGGCAAGCGCGTCGACTACTCCGGCCGTTCGGTGATCGTCGTCGGACCCGAGCTCAAGTTCCCGCAGTGCGGATTGCCGAAGGAAATGGCGCTTCGCCTCTTCGAGCCGTTCATCATCCGCATCCTCAAGGATCGCGGAATCTGCCACACCGTCCGTACGGCGCGCAAGATGATCGAGCGCCACGACGAGCAGATTTGGGGCATTCTCGACGAGGTCATCAAGGACAAGACCGTGTTCCTGAACCGCGCGCCGACGCTGCACCGTCTGTCGATTCAGGCGTTCGAGCCGGTGCTCGTCGAAGGCAAGGCGATTCGTCTGCACCCGATGGTTTGCACGCCGTTCAACGCCGACTTCGACGGCGACCAGATGGCGGTGCACGTGCCGCTTTCGATCGAAGCGCAGATGGAGTCCAAGCTCATGATGCTCGCCTCGACGTCGATCTTCAGCCCGGCTTCGGGCAAGACGATCGTGACGCCGACGCAGGACGTCTGCCTCGGGCTCTACTTCCTCACCGTGCCGTCGCAGCAGGACAAGCTCGCGGGCAAGATCGCCGGCAAGACCGACATGGCCGACGAGCATCTGCCGCTGTTTAACGACATCGCCGAGGTGGAATTCGGCATTGCCGAGGGCGCGATTGGCTATCACTCGCGCATTCGTTTCCGCAACCCCGACTACGGCACGACCGGCCGTCCGCACGGCAATCCCGCCAAGCGCACGCTCGAAACCACCGCCGGAAGGGTGATTTTCAATAGCGTCTGGCCGAAGGAAATGGGATTCTGGAACGACAAGTGCTCCAAGTCCACGATCGGCAACCTCATCCTCGACTGCCACAAGGTCGCGGGCCACGACGTAACGGTCAAGGCGGTTGACGAGCTCAAGTCGCTCGGCTATCGTTTCGCCACGGTTTCCGGCGCGTCGATGGGTCTTAAGGACATGATTCGTCCGGCGGACAAGGACGCCGAGATCAAGAAGGCGCGCGCCGAGGCCGACAAGGTTCAATCGCAGTTCCAGCAGGGCATCATCACCGACGGCGAACGTCACAACAAGATCGTCGACATCTGGTCGACGACGACGGAAAAGGTCGGCGACGAGCTCTACAAGACCATCGACCGCAACATTTCGCCCGAGTGCAAGAACCCGACCGAGCTCAACCCGGTCTACATGTTCGTGGACTCGAAGGCGCGTGGCTCGAAGCTGCAGATTCGTCAGCTCGCGGGTATGCGCGGATTGATGGCGAACCCCTCGGGCGACATTATCGAGCGCCCGATTACCGCCTCGTTCCGCGAGGGACTTTCCGTTCTCGAATACTTCATTTCGTCGCACGGCGCGCGCAAGGGTCTCGCGGATACCGCGCTCAAGACCGCCGACGCCGGCTATCTTACCCGTAAGCTCGTCGACGTTTCGCAGGACGTAATCATCACCCAGGAGGACTGCAACACGGTCAACGGCATCGAGGTCGAGGCCATCGTCGAGGGCGACGAGGTCAAGGTAACCTTGGGCGACCGCGTGCTCGGACGCACCGCGCTTTACGCGATTCAGGATCCGAAGAGCGGCGAGACCATCGTGCCGGCGAACGAAATCGTCGACGAGGCCGCGGCCGCCAAGATCAACGCCTGCGGAATCGAGAAGGTGTGGATTCGCTCCGGTCTTACTTGCGACGCCGAACACGGCATGTGCGCGAAGTGCTACGGACGCGACCTTTCGACCGGCAAGCAAGTCGAAATCGGAACCGCCGTCGGCATCATCGCCGCGCAGTCGATCGGCGAGCCCGGTACCCAGCTCACGATGCGTACGTTCCACATCGGCGGTACGGCTTCCGCGACCGCGAAGGTTCCGGAGATCGTCCTCAAGAACGACGGCGTCGCCAAGTTCGTCGACGTCCGCAAGGTGCGCAACGACGAGGGCAAGGAAGTCGTTCTCAACAAGAACGGCACGTTGGAAATCTGGTCGGCGCAGGGCAACAAGCTCGACACCTATCAGTTGCAGATGGGCACGACGTTGCTCGTCGAGGACGGCGCCGCGGTCAAGAAGGGACAGAAAGTCGCCGTTTGGGATCCGCACTCCGTGCCGGTATTGTCCGAGGCGAAGGGCAAGGTCGTTTTCGCCGACTTTGAGGAAGACGTCTCGGTCAAGACCGAAACTGATCGGCAGACCGGCGCCAAGACGCTGGTCGTCCTGCCGACTTCGGAGTCCAATCTCCATCCGCGCATCGAAATCCGCGACGACGACGGCAAGATGCTCGACTCGCACGACGTGCCGACTGGCGCGATCGTCATGGTGCGCGACGGCATGAAGGCCACCGCCGGCATGTTGCTCGCCAAGACCCCGCGTGAAGCGGCGAAGACCCGCGACATCACCGGCGGTTTGCCGCGCGTCGCCGAGCTCTTTGAAGCCCGCCAGCCCAAGGACGCGGCGGAAATCGCCAAGATCGAGGGCGTCATCGACTTCGGCGAGAACGTCCGCGGCAAGCGCTGCATCAAGGTGGTGGACGACATCACCGGACTCGTCGAGGAACACCTCATTCCGATGGGCAAGCAGATCGTCGTATTCAAGGGCGATCGCGTCAAGAAGGGCCAGCAGCTTACCGAAGGACCGGTCATTCCGCAGGAGATTCTCGAAGTTTCCGGTCCGCAGGAACTCGAAAAGTACCTCGTCAACGAAGTCCAGCAGGTCTATCGTCTGCAGGGCGTCGAAATCAACGACAAGCACATCGAGATCATCGTCCGGCAGATGCTCCGCAAGGTTCGCATCACCAATCCCGGCGACACCGACTTCCTCTGGGGCGAGCAGGTCACGCGCCAGACGTTCCTCAGGGTCAACGAGGAGATGATGAACGAAGGCCGTCGTCCGGCGGAGGCGCAACCCGCGCTCCTCGGCATCACCAAGGCCGCGCTCGAAACCGACTCCTTCATCTCGGCGGCGTCCTTCCAGGACACGACGCGCGTCCTCACCGAGGCCGCGACGATGGGTCGGGTGGACGAACTCCGCGGATTCAAGGAGAACGTCATCCTCGGCCACCTCATCCCCGGTGGCACGGGATTCCCGATGCACCGATACCTCAAGCTCGTTCCGCTTTGCGAGACCATTTCGGACGACGAAATGGACAAGCTTCGCGAAGAGCAGCGCAAGCGTCACGAGGAACTTTACGGCATTCCCACCTCGGGCATTCCGGGCGAGGAGGCGGACGACGAGTCCGATCTCGGAGAGCCGCAACTTCTCGCGGATACCGGCGACACGTCGGTTGATGGCGAGGATATCCCGACTTCCGACGATCTGTGAACAATCCCAAGCCGCTGATTTGGCCCAGTTTTAACCGCAAAACGGAGCGGAAGGTGGTGGAAATCCTCCGCTCCGGGCGAGTGAACTACTGGACCGGCGGCGAGGGTCGCAAGTTCGAAAGGGCTTTCGCGAAATATCTGGGAGTCAAGGCGGCGGTTTCCACGACCAACGGAACCGCCGCGTTGCGTCTGGCGCTTGAGGCGTTGGGCGTCGGACGCGGCGACGAGGTCGTCGTGACGCCGTATTCCTTCCGGGCGAGCGCGACCGTGGTCGCCAACGTCGGGGCGAAGATGGTTTTCGCGGATGTCGGCGAAGACCATTTGCTCAACGCGAAAACGATCGCGAAGGCGCTGACGAAGCGCACCAAAGCGGTTATCGTCGTTCATCTTTACGGCGAAGTCGCGGATATGGGGCCGATTTTGCGTCTCGCGAAGAAGCGAAAATTCTTCGTAATCGAGGATTGCGCGCAGTGTCTCGGCGGCGAATATCGCGGACGCAAGGTCGGAACGCTCGGCGACGCGGGATGCTTCTCGTTTTGCCAATCGAAGCATATCACGACCGGAGGCGAGGGCGGAATGGTGGTAATGAAGAACTCCGCCGCGCTGAACACGGTCAGGTCGTTGCGCGACCACGGTTGGAAAGTCGGAAGCGAACCCAAGGAATTCGACCGCATTGGCTACAACGAGCGAATGACCGAGATTCAAAGCGCAATCGGTCTTGGAGAGTTGGATCGGCTGGCGAGTTGGAACTTGCCGCGGCGCCGCAAATACGCGATGACGATTGCGAAAGGGCTTTTGCCGTTGAAGGGCGGGCTGATTCGGTCGTTCCCGACGGATACCGCCGTTAGGCGCGCCAGCTTTTGGCTGATGCCGTTCGTCCTCGACGCGAAGCGGCTAAACGTTTCGGTTTCGCGCTTCATCGAAATCTTGCAGCAAAAGGGCGCGGCGGTTTACAAGATTATGTGGCCGCTGATGGCGAAGACGCCGGTTGCCGAGGCGCTGATCGCGAATACGATTGGATTTTGGGTGCATCCCGCGTATTCGCTTGCGGACGTGCGCCGTACCATCAGAATTTTCCGCGAGGTTGCAAACGACCCGCGGTATGTGGTAAAATGAATCATCCTTCAATAAAGAGAGGTGGGTTATCGGACAGTTCACTCGCGTAAACTACAAGATTCGCGTTCCGCAGGTTCGCGTACTTGATGCTCAAGGACAAATGCTCGGCGTAATGGATACTCGTGACGCCCAGCGCATGGCGGAAAGCCGCGGACTCGATCTCGTCGAGATTACGCCCAACGCCAATCCTCCGGTTTGCAAAATCATGGACTACGGAAAGTTCAAGTACGAGGAGTCCGTGCGCGAGAAGCAGGCGAGGAAGTCCCAAAAGGTCCAGAAAGTGAAGGAAATCAAGTTCCATCCCGGTACCGATACGAACGATTTCAACTACAAACTCAAGCAGATTCGCGGATTTCTCGACGAGGGTTGCAAGGTCAAGCTCACGTTGCAGTATCGCGGACGCGAGAACGCCCATCGTGAACTCGGAGAGGACGTCATCAACCGCGTTTTGGAGGAATTGAAAGACCAGTGTTTCGTCGAGCAGGCGCCCAAGACGTTGGGACGCATTCTCGGCGCGCTCATCGGCCCGCCGCGGAAGAACGGCCCGAAGGTGCAGCCGTCGAATCCGGTCAATCTCGGCGCCATCCACATCAAGATCAACTGAAACAATGAACGAATCCGCACCCGATTTCTCGAATTCCGCCTATTTGTTGCCGCACATCAATCGCGAAGGGCTCAAGTTCGGCGCGATTGCGCTGGTGCTGGCGATTGTCGTGGCGATGATCGCTGGGAAGGTTTGCTGGCTCGGGTGGCTGGTTTTGCCGGCGTTTCTGCTCGCTTACGGCGTATTTCTCTTTTTCCGCGATCCGGAGCGCTATCCGCCGGAGGAGGCGAACGCGATTCTTTCTCCCGCCGACGGCAGGGTTTGCCTTGTGGAGGAGTGCCCGATGCCGGATTCGCTCGCCGATTGCGACGAGACGGTCGGGAGAAAGTTTTGGCGGGTTAGCGTTTTTATGAGTGTTTTCAACGTCCACGTCAACCGGATGCCCACTGCGGGTACGATTCTCAAGCGCGAATACGTGGCGGCGGGGAAATTCTTCAACGCCTCGTTGGACAAGGCCTCGAAGGAGAACGAGCGCTGCAATTACCTCGTCAAGGCGGACAACGGAAAAGTCTACGGGGTGACGCAGATCGCCGGATTGGTGGCGAGGCGGATCGTGCCGCAGGCGAAGGAAGGACAGCATCTGGAAAAGGCGGAGCGTTTCGGGCTTATTCGTTTCGGCAGTCGTCTCGACGTGTATTTGCCGGAAGGCGTAAGTCCCTGCGTTCGCATCGGACAGACGATGGTGGCCGGCGAAACGGTTATCGGAAGATTTCAATGAGCAGATTCAGATTGCGGGGCAAGCGGCGCAAAGACCGCGAATTACGGTACGATCGCGTTCCGGTTAGGGCGATTATTCCGAATTTGGTTACCTCCATGGCCGCTTGCGCCGGCATCACCTCGATTTCCCTTTCGAGCGAGGGAAGGTTCATGCCGGCGTTGTGGGCGCTTCTCGTGGCGGTTATCTGCGACGGCATGGACGGTCGGATCGCGCGAATGCTCAAGGCGAGTTCCAAGCTCGGCGCCGAGCTTGATTCGCTCGCCGATTTCGTGAATTTCGGAGTCGCGCCGGCGATGTTCATGTATTTCTGGTTCACCGGCGGGCCGATGCACGTCATCGACGGCGAGCCGGTGAATCCGATTCTCATCCGGGTGGTGCTCGGCTGCGCGCTCTACTACGCGATGTGCGATTGCTTCCGGCTCGCGAGGTTCAATACGATGCTGGAACGCGAAACGGCGCCGTACTGGCGGCATTTCTTCACCGGCGTCCCGGCTCCGGGCGGATGCTGGATGGTGCTTACGCCGGCGATGGTGGCGCTCGCGCTGGATCTCAAATGGAGTCCGTCGCCGTATTTGGGGATTTTCATGTTGCTGTTCGTCGGGTCGTTGATGGCGTCGAGGATTCCCTCGCTGTCGCTAAAAGCGTTGCGCTTGTCCAAGAAGTGGATGCCTTTGACGTTGGCGGCGTTTTTGCTTCTCGTCGCGTTTATGGTATCGAATTTCTGGCTGACGATCGGCGTACTCGGGCTGGTATACATCGTTACCTTGCCGCTTTTCGTCCTGCTCTTTTTGCGGACGCGCTCGCGTTGTCTTGACGCACAACCCGCAAAAGTGTAGAATACCAACATAGTTTCATCCAATAATAGGAGACATTAGCAATGAATAAAGCCATCAAGTATTGCTTATTGGGCATGATGATGTCGGCGGTCGTTCCGGCAGTCGCGGAAGAACTCGGCGAGAAAGGCGAGAGCGGCGCCATCGGTTGGACGCCAGTCGCGGTTTCGCTTGCGAGTCCCGTGCAGTTGCCGTGGGGTACGGCGCGCTGGGATGTGTTTGGCGTGGACGCGGGCATTTTTTACAATGACGCGCCGAAGATGTACGGCTTTCAGTTCGCGTTCGCGAACACCGTACGTGACGAGTTCATCGGTCTTGGACTCGGCGGAGCGTTTAACTTCGCCAACAAGGACGTGTACGGAGCTCGCGCTGCGATTCTCGGTTGCAACCTTTGCAACGGTACGCTTTACGGAGTCGACATCGGCGGATTCGGTTGCCATCGCGATATTTACGGAATCGACGTCGAATTCGTCGCTACGATGCAGCAAAACATTTGCGGTATCGCTGGTTCGCTCGTCGGTAACGTGACCGAGAACGAAAGCTACGGTTGCACCGTCGGCGCCGCGAATCTCGCTCGTGTCGCCTATGGCGCCCAACTGGCGCTGGTGGCGAACGTAACCGACGAGCTTCACGGCTTCCAGTTCGGCGCGATTAACTTCGCTCGCGAATGCCCGTGGGGTTTTCAGCTCGGAATCATCAACATCATCCTCGATAACGAGGTCAAGGTGCTTCCGTTCATCAACGGCTACTTTTGATGTCCAAGGGGAATCCATTCCTGAAGAAAGCGACGGGGACCGGAAAGGCCCCCGCCGTTGTTGACAAAAAGAAGCACGGCCTCGGACGAAGCGTGAATTTCGGCGGTGGAGTCGGCGGTTTGCTCGGGTCTTCGCCGACGTTGCCGGTGGTCGGCGCGCAGGCGATGGAGCTCCCGATTATGGATATCGAGCGCTCGCCGTACCAGCCGCGCAAGGATTTCAAGGAGACGGAGCTAAAGGAACTCGCCGAGTCGCTGAAAAGCAACGGGCTCGTTCAGCCGCCCACGGTTCGCAAGAATTCGAACGGCAAATACGAACTCATCGCCGGCGAGCGTAGACTTCGCGCCGCCCAGCTCGCCGGGTGGAAGAAGATTCGCGTGACGTTGGTGGAAGCCGACGATCTTACGGCCGCGGCGATGACCACGACCGAGAATCTCCAGCGCGAGGATTTGAATCCCATCGAGGAGGCGGTGTCCTACAAGACGCTGCAGGACTCCTTCAATCTTACTCAACAGCAAGTCGCCGAGCGTATTGGCAAAGGTCGCGCGACCGTTGCGAACGCCACTCGGCTGTTGGAACTGCCGGACGAAGTTAAGGCGTTGGTGGCGCAGTCGCTTATTTCGGTCGGGCACGCGAAGGTGCTTTTGTCGGTCGAAGGGGAGAAGGACAGGGTTCTTTTGGCGCGGGATTGCGTCAACGACCAGCTTACGGTTCGCGCGTTGGAACGCAAGGTTGCCCGATTGCACGAGCCGGTCGCCGAAACTCGTCGCGGAACGCCGGACTTGCCCGACGGCTACGTCCGAAATCTCGCCGACAAGATGAAAAAGCATCTCGGGTGCGCGGTTCGGGTTACGAGCGGCGTGACCCACGCCAACGGCAAGCACACCAAGGGCGTGGTCGAGATCGATTTTCTCGACAACGACGACCTTGATCGCGTTATCGCGATGATGGGCGTCAAGCTCGATTAAGCGGCATGCTATCGCTGCTCATCGCCGCGACGCTTGCATTCTCGGACGAGGACGCGGATTTCGCCTGGAAATTCGCGAACGAACTCGTCGAGCGGCACACTCCGCGGGACGCGGGAACGGCCGGCGGGCAACGGGCGGCCGATTTCATTTTCGACGTCGCGTCGCGGAACTGCGGTTGCGCGGGCTGGTGCGATTTCCGCGCGCCCTCGCCGTCCGGCGAAAAATCGTTTCGAAACGTTTACGCGGAATTCGCCCGTCACCCGGGAGAGGAGTGGACGCTCGTCGTTTCCCATTACGATACCAAGCCGGGAAGCGGTTGTCCCGGCGCCAACGACGGAGCGTCGACGAGCGCGTTGCTCGCGGCTCTGGCCCGTAAGCTCGCGAGCTGCGAGTTCGAATGCGGCAACGTGCTGATCGTTTGGACGGATGGCGAGGAGTGCGAATTCCGTTATTCCGACAACGACGGCTTGCAAGGTTCGATTCACGCCGCCGAGCGGTTGCTCAAGTCGGATCGGAAGGTGAAGAACGTGATTTGCCTCGACATGCTGGGAGATTGCGATTTGCGAATTTCCATTCCCGCCAACTCCACCGAGCGGCTTGCGCAAACGGTAATGAAGGCGGCGGAGGCGATTGGCGAGCCGAAGCTGGTCGAAAGATCCGACGATATCGTCAAGGACGATCATTTGCCGTTTCTCGTTCGGGGAATGGATGCGATTGATCTCATCGACTTCGAGTACGGAAAGGGCAACGCCTACTGGCACACGCCCGAGGACTCGATGAAGCGAATTTCCAAGGAGTCGCTCCTGAAATCGGGGCGGCTCGTGTGCGAAACCCTCAATCGGTTGCTGAAAAAATGAAAAAACTCAACATGGTAATCGCCCAGTCTGGCGGGCCTTCGATGGTCATCAACGAATCACTGGTCGGCGCGGTCGCGGAAGCGCGCAAAAGTCCTCGCATCGGGCGGATTCTCGGCGCGCGCCACGGCATTCTCGGCATTCTCGGCGACGACTATCTCGATCTGCGCAAGCCGTCGGCGAAAAAGCTCGCCGCCATCGCCGCGACTCCGTCGTCCGCGCTCGGCAGCTGCCGTCGGAAGCCGGACGCGGAGGATTGCCGCAAGATTTTCGAGGCGTTTCGCCGGAAGGACGTGGGCTACTTCTTCTACATCGGCGGTAACGATTCCGCCGATGCCGCGCGAATCGTCGCCGAGGAGGCGGAGAAGGCGAATTATCCGCTCGTCGTCTATCACATCCCGAAGACCATCGACAACGATCTCAGGTCTTGCGACCATACGCCGGGTTTCGGTTCGGCGGCGCGGTTCGTGGCCTCGGCGATCAAGGGCGACGACCTCGACAACCGGGCGCTCG
The DNA here is from genome assembly GCA_045599445.1 of Kiritimatiellia bacterium. Taxonomy (GTDB): domain Bacteria; phylum Verrucomicrobiota; class Kiritimatiellia; order RFP12; family UBA1067; genus UBA1067. The sequence goes on from JAZRWB010000062.1 coordinate 15,395, forward strand.
GCGGGGTTAAGATCGACGTCATTATGGGGCGGGACGCGGGGTTCCTGACCGCGGCGTCGGCGTTGGCGCGGACGAATCGCGACGACGGGCCGCACCTCATCTACCTTCCCGAAACTCCGTTTTCCGTCAAGAAGTTCGAACGGGACGTCATCGGAGCCGTCAAGCGGTTCGGCCGGTGCGTGGTCGCCGTCTCCGAGGGAATACGCGGTCGGGACGGAATCGCCATTGGCGCGAAGTTCGCGGGCGGCGAGAAGGATTCCCACGGCAACGTCCAGATGTCCGGCACCGGCGCGCTCGGCGACCACCTCGCCCGGGTACTGAAAGCGACCGGCAAGATCAAGCGCGTTCGCGCCGATACCTTCGGTTATTTGCAGCGTTCCTTCCCGGGAGTGGCGAGCGCGGTCGATCAGGCCGAGGCGTTTGCGGCGGGCAAGGCGGCGGTGAAAGCAGCGCTCGCGGGCAAGCTCGCGAAGGGGACGATTGCGATTCTGCGCGCTCCCGGAAAGCGCTATCGGGCGATATTCAAGGCGATTGCGATTCAAAACGCGGCCAAGTACACGCGCTCGATGCCCAAGGAATTTATCGCGAAAAGCGGCAATGACGTCACCTCGGCGTTCGTCGCCTACGCGAAACCGCTTGTCGGGGAGCTTCCGAAGTGCGAGATATTTTGAGTGCGAAGATAAGTCGGTTGCGGTTGACTAATCGCGGTCGTTTCGCTATAATTTCCCGTATATAAAATAAAGGAGTCCAATCCGTATGGATACCCAAGAAAAGAAAAGCGGAAACTTCATCGCCATCGCAACAATGTTCGCGCTTTACGCGATGTGCGGCTTCGTTACCTATCTGGCGGCTCCGGCCGGGCGCATCTGGGAGGGAACGCCCGGTATCGCGGGCTCCACGACGCTTGGAATGATGGGCAATATGATGAATTTCGCGGCCTATCTCTTCATGGGCTATCCGCTCGGAATGATTCTGCAGAAGTTCGGCTACAAGACGACGGCGCTTTTGGCGACGGGTTCCGGGGCGTTGGGTATTCTGATTCAGCTCGCCTCCGGGTACGTCGACTTGGGAACGATCGGCGGCGTGCCGGGCGCGTGGATCGTCTATCTCGCGGGCGCGTTCGTCTCCGGCGCGTCGAACTGCCTTTTGAACGGCGTCATCTGCCCGATGCTCAACACCATCGTCGGCGGCGGCAACAAGGGCAATCAGCTCAATCTCGCGGGCGGCGCGTTTCAGGGCGTGTTCCAGGCGGCGGCTCCGGTGTTGCTCGGTTCGGTCGTCGGAGAAGTGACCGCGAATACCAAATTCAGCGAAGTAACCGGCGTCTTGCTCGCGGCGGCGGCGGTGTTCGTGCTCGCGACGCTGATTATCTCGCGTCTTCCCATCAAGAATCCGGCGGCGCGTCCGGCCAACGCGGTCTACGAGCGCAGCGCGCTGGCGTTCCGCCATTGCCTCATGGGCGTCGTCGGCATCTTCCTCTACATGGGCGTCGAAGCTGGCATTCCGGCGGCGCTCTTGCAGGTGAAGAGCATGCTTACCTGCTCGGGCGACATGGCGGCGCAGGTCGCGGGCGTCCTTACGGGCTCGGTCTTCATTACCATGCTTTGCGGCCGGTCGATCGGCGCGGCCGTGGGCGGCAAGATCTCTCCGCGGGCGATGCTCCTCGGAACCGCCGGATTGGGCGTCTTGCTCGCGGTCGCCGGCGTCGCGCTCATCCACGCCGGCGTTACGATGCCGATTACGATCGGCGGCGAGCGGGTCGCGATTCCGGTCGGCGCGTTTTGCTTCGTCGCGATCGGGTTCTGCACTTCGGTCATGTGGAGCGTTATCTTCAACCTCTCGGTCGAGGGTCTCGGCAAGTACACCGAGCAGGCGTCGGGTCTCTTTATGATGATGGTCGTCGGCGGCGGAATACTGCCGCTCGTCCAAAGCTACATCGGCGACCACGTCAATTTCGAAGTCGGCTTCATCGTGCCGATTCTCTGCCTCGCGTATCTATTCGTGTATGCGGCGTTTTTCACCAAGAACGTCAACACCGACATCAAGGTCGATTGATTTAAAAAGGAGACGAAAGCCATGCAAAACAAAGAAGTCTACGACGAACTGATCGGCAAGTTCGAGAAGCTCTACGGCGAGAAACCGACGGTTGTCGCCTACGCGCCGGGCCGCATCGAAGTCCTCGGCAACCATACCGACTACAACGAGGGTTACGTCTTTTCGGCGGCAATCGACAAGGGTACGTTTTTCGCGGTCGCGCCGACGAAGGACGACAAGTGCGAGCTTACCGCCGGCGACTTCATGGAGACGGCGAAGTTCTCGATTAACGACGTCAAGCCGGCGAAGGAGATGACCTGGCAGAACTACGTCACGGGTTCGTTCAACTGGCTTTTCGACGGCAAGCCCGCCGCCGCTAAGCACGGCTGGAAGGCGATGTTCCTCGGCAACATTCCGCTCGGAGCGGGGCTTTCCTCGTCGGCGGCGCTCGAGATGTGCACGTTGCTCGCGCTGATGAAGCTTTACGGAATCGAGAAGGACAAGACCGAGGTCGCCAAAATCGGACAGAAGGCGGAGCACACCTTCGCCGGTTGCCCGTGCGGACTGTTGGATCAGGCCTCGTCGCTCTACGGCAAGGCCGGACAGCTCGTCAAGAGCGACTTCCGCTATTGCAAGTTCGAGAACGTCGACATGGGCCCCAAGGTCGCGTTTATGATGGTGAAGTCCAATGCCAAGCACGCGCTCGTCGACGGCGCCTACGCGAGTCGTCGCCAGGCCTGCGAGGACGCGGCGAAGTATTTCGCCGGCGTTCTCAAGAAGGGCAAGGTCACTCATCTTCGCGACGTCACGATGGCCGAGTGGGTGCTTTACCACGGTGGGCTTTCGGAAACGACCGCGAAGCGCGCGGTGCATCCGATCGGCGAAGACGAGCGAGTCGTGCAGGGCGCGGAGTTGCTCGCGAAGGGCGATCTCGCTGGCTTCGGAGCGCTTATGTACGATTCCCACGAATCCTCGCGCAACTGGTTCGAGAACTCCTGCGAGGAACTGGACGCGATCGTCGACATCGCCAAGGCGATTCCCGAGGTGTACGGCGCGCGGCTTTCGGGCGGCGGCTTCGGCGGCAGCTGCTGTCTGCTCGTCGATCCCGCGGCGGCGGAGAAGATTTCGGGTGTCATTACCCGTGAATACAAGGCGAAGTTCGGCGACGAGCCGACTTGCAGCCTGATCAAACCCTCAGACGGAGCTCATCTCGTATGAAAGTCGAAATGATTGCGATGCTTGCGGCGGTTCTGTCCGCCGGAACGCTGTTTGCCGAGGACGAACTCCCCGACGACATCAAGAACGCCGTGCCGGCGGAAGCGAAGGAGGAAACGTTCTCCACGCTGCCGTTTTGCCGCAAACTCACCGGCGAAGGCGAGGTGATGAAACCGGGTTCCGCGACTTGGACGCCGATCGAAGAGGGTAAGTTCTATCCTCTCGGCAGCGCCTATCGCGCCGGAGCGAATTCGAAACTGATCGTGGACTTCGGCCGGAATTCGACCGCGACGATCGAAAACGGCGCCGCTTTCGGCACGCGTTCGCAACCGCTCGGAGTCAAATCCCGCACGGTCGTGCTCCTCAAGGGCGCGCTCGCGCTCAAGCTCGCGGACAATCTGCCGGACGGCATGTTCTTCGTGACTTCCTCCGGATTCACCGCAAAGAACCTCGCCGGCGAGTCGCTCTACGAATACACCGACGTCGGCGATGGCTTCGAGGCGAAGGTGCGTTGCGTGACCGGAACGATGAGCGTCGAAGGGCGTCATTTCTCAATCGGGCCGATGCGCGTCGCCGATGAATTCAAGCTGCGCAGCAGCGCCGACGATTTGGAAAGCATTCTCTACGGCGTGAGCGGCGACTATCCGATGAGCATCGATCGAGGAATCGTGACTCGCGAGGATATGGACGACGAGGGCAAGATAGTGTTCACCACCGAACACGCGATGCTCGACTGGCGGCTTTCCCCGATGTCGCGCGTGCAGATCAATCGCGCGGTTTTGTCGGTTGGCGAGCGCATGGGCGTTACCGTGATGACCTTCGACGCCGCCGGAACGCTCAAGAACCACTTCGCCTTCGCCGAGGGTCGCGCCGAGGTCAACAGCGGCGAGCTGGTCGTCGCCAGCAAGGAGGATCGCGAAGCGATGGCCAAGCAGGCGACCGCCGCGGCCGAGGAGACGACGAGCGCGGTGAATATCGAAGACGACGAAGAAGAGGCGCCGAAGGCCGAGGAACCTTCCGCCGAAAGCAACGAAGAAGAGGAAGAAGAGTAAGTTATGGTAATTCTGCAGTTCAACAAGCTCATTCGCAACAAGTGGGTATGGGGCGCGTTCGCAATCGCGATTTCGGCGTTTTTCGCCTTTGATTTCCTGCTGGACGATTTGCGTACTCCGTCGGAGGAGCGCGAGCGTACTCGCGGGGCGGGCAAACTCGCCGGCGAGGACATCGACGGCGCCATGTTCGTGGAAATCGCCGAGGAATTGCGCGGCATCGGCCGCCAAGGCGACTGGAAGACTCCGCAGAACGAGATCAACGAGCGGGCGTGGCGTAATTACGCGGCGCTGGTCGTCGCCGGCAAGGACGGAATCGAGGCCACCGACGCCGAAGTGCGTCGGCTCATTCGCGAGGACGGATCGTTTCAGACGAACGGCGCGTTCGACTTCAATCTCTACAATCGCATTCTGCGCGACAATTCGCTGACCCCGGAACGCTACGAGGCGATGGTCAAGCGGCGGCTTACGCTTTCGCGCATCGGCGCGAACGTGCTCGGTAGCGCGACGTGGACTTCGCCGATGGAACTCGATCAGGCGATCGCCGACATGACCGACGTCTTGACGGTCAAGGTCGCGCGGTTCTCGCAGTCGAAATCGGACGCGGAGAAGGTGGAGCTCGACGACGACGGACTCAAGAAATGGTACGACGACAACGTAAAGGATCTCGCGCTGCCGGAGCGCGTTCGCATTCGCTATGTGAAGTTCGACGCCACTAACGCCGATTTGCTTGCGAAGATGAACGTTACCGACGACGAAATGCACGACCGCTACGACGCGACGATCGACAAGTACACTTCGACCGACACCAACGGCGTCGAAACCGTCAAGTCGTTCGAGGACGTCAAGGGCGAGATCGAGAAGGATCTGCGGCGCATCGCGGCGGTCGAGTTCTTCGAGACCAACCTCAACTATCGCGCTTATGCTATCAAGGCGGCGGCGGGTTCTTCGCGGCTCGACGAGATCGCGAAGGAAGACGGACTCAAGGTCGAGACCAGCGACTGGTTCGCCGTCGACAACTCCTCCTATCAGGAGGGCTTTATGAAGTACTCCTTCCAGATTCTCCCGGGCGCCCGCGATTTGAGCGGCGTCGTGGCCGAGCTGGATTCCGAGAGCGAGGATTTGCGCTATGGAGTCGTCACTTCTGACCGCGCGGTGTGGCTCGTGGAGAAGCTATCGACCAATCCCGCGCACACTCCCGACTTCGCGGAAGCCAAGGAGGCGATTCGCAATCGGGCGCTTCGCGCGGCCAAGGCCGATGCGTTCAAGCGCTCGGTCGAGGAAATTGCCGCCAAGGGCGCGGAAGCGGTGCTCGCCACCGACGACGTCTCCACCAATCTCGTCTTTTCGGTTTCCGATTTGAACGCGAACCAGACGCTCTTCCCCGATCAGATGGCGATAGCGCGCGCTGCTTCGTCGCTCAAGAAGGGCGAGGTTTCGGAACTCACGCTTCTTGGCGCCGGCAGGGCGCTGCTCGCGGTTTGCGAAGATCGCGTGCAAGGCGACGCCGCCAAGGCGATGGTCTTGAAAGCCCAGGTTCAGCGCGACGTCGCGATGCTCGCGGCGCGTCAGCTTCCCGAGTCGTGGCTCAAGTGGAATCTCGAGCGCATGGGCTTCGAGCCGGGCGACGTTTCTTCGATCGAAAGCGTCGAGACCGAGGAGTGATGACGCTCAAGTTCAAGCGCATCCACCCCGATGCGGTACTGCCGGCGTACGCCCATCCGAGCGACGCCGGTATGGATTTGCGCTCGGTGGACGAGCTTACGATTCCGCCGCTCGGGAGGGCGCTTGTCCATACGGGACTGGTGATGCTCTTGCCGCCGATGTACGAGGCGCAAGTGCGTCCGCGTTCGGGGCTTGCGCTCAAAAGCGGAATTACGGTGCTCAACACCCCCGGTACTATCGATTCCGGGTATCGCGGCGAAGTCGGAGTTATTCTCGCCAATTTTTCCAATGTCGATTTTAAGGTCGCCAAGGGCGACAAAATCGCCCAGCTCGTGATAGCGCCGGTTACCCAGCCGACGATCGCGGAGACGGAGATCGTCGACGAGACGGATCGTGGCGCCGGCGGATTCGGTTCCACCGGGGTTTGAGGAATGGCGCTTAAAATCTACAAATACGGCGAAAAGGTCTTGCGCGAGAAATCGCGCGCGATTGTCGCGGTTGACGATGGGTTACGGCGTCTCGCGGACGGGATGCTTGAACTTATGCACAAGGCGGGTGGCGTCGGGCTCGCCGCCCAACAGGTCGGAAGATTGGAGCGGATGTGCGTAATCGACATCCCCGACGGCTGCGAAGAAGACGAGGACGCCGTTTTTAACGCGCCGATTGGGATGCCGCTCAAGCTTTTCAATCCCGTGATCGTCGCGCAGGAGGGGAGCCAGTGCGACAAGGAAGGGTGTCTTAGCTTTCCCGACGTCGGCGGAACGCTTACGCGCGCCGCCGAAGTCGTGTGCCAGTACCTCGACGAAGACAATCGTCCGCAGACGATTACCGCGCGCGGCTATCTCGCGCGGGCGATTCAGCACGAGGTCGATCATCTCGACGGCATTCTCTACATCGATCGCATGAGCGCGGTCGAACGCCTCGCGCGCGCGGCCAAACTCAAGAAGCTCGTGAAGGCCAACGGCGGCGTTCGCTGAGGCGAGAAGGTGAAAAAGGGGATTATCGCCATTTGCCTGAGCGCGCTCGGGTTTTCGTTGATGGCGATGTGCGTTCGGCTCGCGGACGCGGTGGGCGAACCGCTGCCGGCGATCGAAAAGGCGTTCTTCCGCAATCTGGTCGCGATCGCAATCGCCTTGCCGTTGTTTCTGCAGGCGCTTAAGCGCGGAGAAATCAAGTTCGGCGAAATTGGATTCGGGAATTGGCGGGATATTGTTTTGAGGTCGGTTCTCGGTACGCTAGGAATTTTCACCAACTTCTACGCGCTTTCGCGAATCCCGATTGGCGAGGCGATGGCGCTTAACAAGACCGCGCCGTTCTTTACGCTGGTAATAAGTTTCTTTTTGCTGGGCGAGCGCATGACCGTTAAACAGCTCGTCTGCACGCTCGGCGCGTTCGGAGGCGCGCTGCTCGTAATCAAGCCGGGTTTTTCCGGCGGGGTTTCGGCGGATGCGTTCGTTGGACTTTTCAGCGGATTTTGCGCGGGCGCGGCGTACGCCATATTGCATCGACTGGGGCTTAGACGGGTGAACGGCGCGTTCATCATCTTCGTTTTCTCGCTCTTTTCTTGTCTGGTTTCGATTCCGTTCATCGTTTTCGATTTCCACGCGATGAATCTCGCGCAGACGGCGGTGCTCGTCGGCGCGGGCGGAGGCGCGGCGCTCGGGCAGTTCGGGATTACCTGGGCGTATCGTTTCGCCGAGCCGCGCCAAATCGCCGTCTACGATTATTCGGGAATCCTGTTCACCGCGCTATTCGGGTTTTTCGTCTTTTCGCAAGTTCCGGATGCGGTTAGCGTCGTCGGATTCGTCGTTATTATCGTAATGGCGGTTGCGGTGTTTCGTGAAAACGCCAATCGCGCCTAAAGGGGAGAATTTGGTATAATACACGGAACATGAAGATTCATCAACACGTTTTTACTTCCGAATCGGTTTCCGAGGGCCATCCCGATAAAGTCGCGGATCGAATTTCCGACGCGATTCTCGACGCGTGTCTGAAGCGCGACCCGCGCTCGCACGTCGCTTGCGAGACGATGGTCGGCCCGAATATCGTCGTCAACATGGGCGAGATAACCTGTCGCGGATTCGAGCGTCTCGCCGTCGAGCCGATCGTTCGGCGGGTGGTGCGCGAAATCGGTTACGACCGCGCCGAGGAGAGCTTTAGCTACGATACCTTGAAGCATCTTTCCTACGTTCACGGCCAATCGCCGGATATCGCGCGGGGCGTTAATCGCAAGGCGAAGCGCAAACAGGGCGCCGGCGATCAGGGGATGATGTTCGGTTACGCGACTAACGAGACGAAGACCTACATGCCGGCGGCAATCGTCTACGCGCACGGGCTTTTGAAGATGTTCGCGAAATTGCGCCATTCGGGAAAGTGCAAGTGGTTGCGTCCGGATGCGAAGAGCCAGTTTTCGGTCGTGTACGAAAACGGTAGGCCGCTTCGCATCGACACGGTCGTCGTTTCCCATCAGACGACCGAGGCGGGGGCGACCGCGAACAACTATCGCGCAATCGAGCGTTATGCGCGGAGCTACCTCGAAAAGACCGGTCTCATCGACAAGCGGACGAAGTTTTACATTAACCCGACCGGAAAATTCGTAATCGGCGGGCCGTGCGGAGACTCGGGACTTACCGGGCGGAAGATCATCGTCGATACTTACGGCGGAATGGCTTCGCACGGCGGTGGCGCGTTCAGCGGCAAGGATCCCTCGAAAGTCGATCGTTCGGCCGCCTATTACGCGCGGTACGCGGCGAAGAACATCGTCGCCACCGGACTGGCGGAGCGTTGCCAAATACAGGTTGCCTACGCGATTGGCGTGGACAAGCCGGTTTCGTTCTGCGTCAAGACCTTCGGCACGGCCAAAGCGGGGCTTACCAACGAGAAGCTCGAGCGGATGCTCGCTTCGGGAAAGATTTTCGACTTCCGTCCTTACGCGCTTATCGACGATCTTAAGCTTCTTAAGCCGAAGGGGTGGAAGTACGAGGATACGGCGGCCTACGGACACTTCGGGCGCGATGAATTTCCGTGGGAGAAGCTCGATCGCGTCGAGAAACTCAAAAAGTATTTCGGCGTTAAATAGCCCCTTGCGTGGTGCGGGTGATTTGTGATATAATACGCACCGTTTTCCGCAATGGGGAAGTAGCTCAGTTGGTAGAGCATCACGTTCGCAACGTGGGGGTCGAGAGTTCGAATCTCTTCTTCTCCACCATGAGGGAGAAGAAATTTCGCTTCGGCGTCGCTGCGGGGTTTGGGCTTATCCCCTGCGGAGGCGCCGGTAAAAGTCAATTGACTTTATTCAATTGTCAATTGACTTTTCATGGACCCTTAAGCGAGAAAGCGATAAACACCTTCCAGAACACGGGAGTAGGCCAATAGGAAGTTGGAAAAGCCCCTTGAGTCTCATAATTCCCCTCGGGCCTATAAGTCACTTCGGAGCATAAACGATTTTGACATACGCAATCGGATATTGACGATTCGTGGAGTGCAGGTTATGCTCGACAGGGACTTGGCCGAGTTGTATGGAGTTGGAACAAAGGTTTTGAATCAGGCGGTTAAACGCAATTCAGATCGATTTCCTTCAAGTTTTGTGTTTGCACTTGGGAAAGATGAGATGAGTGAACTGGTCACAAATTGTGACCGGTTCAAAATGTTGAAGCCCGAAATTCAATGCCCGACGAGCAAGCCGCTGCGCTCATGTCCTACGATTATCCGGGCAATGTGCGCGAACTCCTGAATGTCCTTGAGCGGGCTGTCGTGTTCAAGATCACGCGCAACACCCTCCGCAAGTACCTGTAAACATATCCAAGCGGACAGAAAAGACGCCGGATTCAGATTCTTTTTATGGGGAAAACACGACACAAACAATCATTTTGTAATTGAAAAACACGACGCAGATGTGATATAATTTCGTGTGAAAGGGGTTCGCGTCATGCTTAAACGCAGAATTGATATTGTTTTTGAAGATTTTTTGGCTGATTCTCGGAAATCGGCTTTGCTGATTACTGGGGCACGGCAGGTTGGCAAGACTTTCAGCATTCGCCAATTTGGGAAAAAGCATTTTGATTCATTCATTGAAATCAATTTTATCAAGGACAAAGAGGCGCGGGCTGTTTTTGAAAAAGCGGTGGATGAAAAGGATGTTTTGCTTCGGCTATCAGCCGTGGTCAATGGACGCCTCATACCCGGAAAGACGCTGATTTTCTTTGATGAAGTTCAGAAGTGCCCAGAGGCGATGACATACGTCAAGTTCCTTGTGGACGAAGGAAGTTATCGATACATCCTCAGTGGATCGCTTTTGGGGGTCGAGCTCAAGAATGTCCGTTCGGTTCCGGTTGGATACTTGAGAGAGGCGGAGATGTATCCGCTGGATTTTGAGGAATTCCTTGAGGCGAATGGCGTCAGCAGCGAGGTAATTGCTCATTTGCGCCAATGCTTTGTCGAACGCAAGAGTCCGGACAAGGTCGTGCATGACCGGATCATGCGTTACTTGCGACTTTATCTTGTCGTGGGCGGCATGCCGGCAGCTGTCCAGCGGTATGTTGACACGAACGATCTGAAGGCCGTGATGGACGAGCAGGCCAAGGTCATCGTCGAGTACAAGCGGGACGTGACGCAATACGACGAACAACTGAAGATGAAGTTGCGTCGGATCTATTCGCTAATCCCGTCCGAACTGAATAAGCAGAACAAGCGCTTTTACCTGAAGACGGTGACGGCTCGCGGATGTTTGGATCGGGTAGAGGGTGATTTCGTCTGGCTGAAGGAGGCGGGGATTGCCATTCCCGCTTACAATGTCGATGAGCCCAAGGTTCCGTTGGAGCTGGCGACGAAGGCCAATCTCTTCAAACTGTTCTTGAATGACGTCGGTTTGCTGGCGTATATGTATATGGATGGGATCCAGCTGAAGATACTTAATGACGACTTGGGCATCAACTTCGGGTCAGTCTATGAGAATTTCGTGGCCCAGGAGTTAATCGCGCACGGTTTTGGCAGGGAAGGAGCTCTGCACTATTACAATTCGAAGCGTATTGGCGAGATTGACTTTCTGATTGAATGCGGCGGAAGGGTGTTGCCGCTTGAGGCGAAGTCGGGGGACGATTGCGAATCTCATACGGCGCTGGCGAAACTGATGAAGTCACATGAGTATGGTATTGGCGAGGCCTATGTCCTCAACAAATTCGAGTGCGTTCGTGAGGTGTCGGGAATCGTCTATTTCCCGATTTACTTCCTGATGTTCATGCGTCGGGCGGCGTTGCCCGATAAGTTGATTTATAGGGTTGAGGAGTGAAGGAAACTCCAGCGCATTGACATCATAACTGATCACTGAAATGCGTCGACACATGTAGCGGTGACTGGTTTTTGCATTAACCACTCAACTGGTTTCTAAATAATCACTTAACGCTCAAAACCCCGCCTTACGCGGTACCCCTCGGGAGGGGTACGGCTGACCCCTCGGGAGGGGTAGGGCCGACCCCTCGGGAGGGGTCGGGTTAATGGCTCGCGTTATTGTGCTTGAAAATTGCGAAAACATGGCCAAGATGCGACATTTTGTCGCATCTTTAGCCGTTTTCAATATATGCCCGAAGTCGTATCATCTTCTCGCTTGCATTGGGACCTTCGCGTTCGTTCGGTCGATATAGTGGTTCTCAGTTTTAACTAAAACTGAGATTTAGAGCAAAATAGGTTTAGGGCAAACCATTACATTATTTTTTTGGTGGTGTTTTTGGTGGTGTTTTTGGTGTTTTTGGTGGTTGACTTGCGAGAGAGCGGTTTGGTATACTTTGTGATGTTCGATGGGGAGAAAACCATCTTGAAGTTGGTGAAGCTTTAAATAGTGTCCCAACGAACCGCCCAAGATGCACAATGGTTTTGGTGCGTGAGTTCTGGATAAGGACAAGATGATTGTCTGAAACGGAATCAGTGAACGTCGTTCACGTATCTAGCTTTAGTGGAAAACCGGAAATTTTCTAGAGATAAAGCGACATACGGGAACGCGTCACGTGTAATTACGTGGCGCATTCTCTATTAGTGTTTTATCTCGGGCTCTTTCCGGTGCCTCTACTAAGACATTGATAGCAGGGTGCGCCACTTCATCTTCTGTACGAGGAGTTGGTGTGCTGTAGTTGGATATTGGAGATAATGATGAAACATGCAGAAAGAAAGTTTAGACATTCTGGAAGATGATCGGCGTCTTGTTTTGCGGCTTATCGCAAACGATGATGCGGCTTGGGCATATGTAAAAGATGAGCTTGTCGATCCGTTGGTTGCGGCCAATGTCAAGGGTATGCGCGACATGCTGTTGCGTCATTCAATAGATGCCGAGTCGGTGGTTGGAAAAGTGTACGAAGGATTGAGTTCTCGAAACTGGGAGGCCATTCGCAATTTTCGATTTGACTGTAGATTTAAATCCTTTATGTATTGGCGTGTCTATGATGCCGTACAACGTCTCGTTCGCGAGGTTTCACGTGGAGATGACCGCGATCCTCTGTCACTCGATGTACCTAATGAAAATCAAGATGGCAAGGGGATCGCCAGTGAGCTTCCTGACCCTAATTCGGCAAACCCAATACGGCGGTTGTTGATAAAAGAATCGGTTGATCAAGCTAACAAGGCACTAGCGGAATTATGGGACAAGAATCCTGCTTACGCACTTGTTCTTTTGATGAGAAATGATTTGTCTCTTCCTACACAGGATGTCGCTGTGCTCCTTGATCGTAAGCCAAATACAGTCGACCAAATCAACATACGTGCGCAAGCTGCACTACGAAAAATTCGTGATGGCATTAAATTTGGAAATACAGTGTCATTTTATCCATCGTTAAATCTCTAATTCTACGAACATCCATTAGGGTGGTTCGTATGAATAATCCAAGCGAGTTGAGCAGAGAATGTTGCCCAGACAGGGAAAGCGTGTTATCCGTCATAGAAGGATGCCGAATCCCTTCGTGGCGCGCTGGGACAATATTGAATCATTTAACTAATTGCGATGAATGCAAGCTGGCTATTGCGTTTGTATGCGCGGCATTGGCATTTGAGAAGCGACAGAGATCGGCGAGATCCGAACATTGTTGGAGGCGTGTTATTTCAGCCATTGATGTTTGGGCGAATCGCACGGACGGGGAAATTCCCGATGCTTTGGCCGCAGCGGTTCCGAAACGGGTACTGGTGTTTGTTTCAAAACCGCAAGTAAGCAATTTTCCCGGCTGGAGAGCCGAAGTGTATCTTCCAGCGCCTGACGATCCGAATGGGGAATTAAAGATTGTCGTCCATGATGAGAATGGCAATCCGCTTGCCGGCAAGTTTTGTTTCTGCGGAATTGAATGTATGGTGGAAATCGGCAAGACGGCAACAATTCCTATGGCAGAGTTTCGTGTAAATCACTCGCTGGGGGGAGTGGCTTTTGCCGAAGACGGCAGGTCGTTTATAGACGGAGTTCCCGTTATCAGCTCAATACTTTAGGAGATTTTATGAAAAATGATGCTTGGAACCTACTTGGACTGCAAGAAGATCGCGCCATTCAGTTCGTTCTTGAACAGCTAATTCAGATTGGCTTACGCATCATTAATGCTACGCAGGGGTCGTTGCTTGTTATGGAGCCGGATCGCAAAAATCTTAAGTTTGCAATGATGGCGTCTAGACCTGGTTTGACTAATCTTCACAAATATTTTGTCGATTTGGTCGGGAAGACTGTACCGGTTGGTGAGGGCATTACGGGAATGGCGGCTTTAACGCATGACATTCAAACCTCAACACGCGCTTCTGGTGATAAATTCTTTCGTGTGCGAGGCGACGGGTCGCCAAATGCTGTTTTGGCTGCGCCAATGCTGATAGGTGAGCATTTGATCGGCGTGATTACCGCTGTGTGTTTTGACAAACGCAAGTCATTCACGAAGGAAGAGTGCTACACATATGGTATGTTTGCGAACATTGCGGCTGTTATCGTTGATCAACAACAACGGTTGGCGTCTCTTGCGCACGCTCCAATGGCTGAAGTAATGGGGACGCAAGAGCGAAAAGAATGTGAACTTGTACGGAGTTTACTGAGGATTGTGAGGTCGAAGCCCAATCGTATTGATGCAATCGGCGAAATTCTTCGTTTGTTAGGGCGGATGTAAGCATGCTTTCGTTTGAAGACATTCTTGCGATTCCTTTGCCTGAACTTGCACGACAAAATCTGCGATCAGTCAAGGTCGCCGTGCTTGACACGGGGATCGATGCTTCGCATGAAGTTCTGAAGGGCAAGGTTATCCGTGCCTTCGGATATCGGCGAGACGAATCCGGTACCATCGAGACCCTTAGTCTTCGGAAGATGGCCAACAATGATCCATCGGGACATGGAACAGGCGCGACGGCGATTATCGGAACGCTTGCGCCTAACGCCAAGTTTATCGATTATCGCGTTTTAGATGCCGACAATGGCGGCTATGGTAGCACTGTGGTTAGGGGGCTTGAGGAGGCGGTTGAGTCCGATGCCGACATCATCAACATGTCGGTTGCCTATCGAAAGAACAGATATTGGGAGCCGACGGCTAAACTTCTTGAGGAGGCGTATCGCCGCAATAAGATCGTCGTGGCGGCCAAGCGAAACATGCCGCTGCCGGACGACCTCGGCCTGCCGGCCGAGTTGTCGAACGCGATCAGCGTTGATATTGGTGAGTACAGCAATCCCTATCTATACAAATATCTGGAGCATTCGCCGATTGAATTTTCTGCTAATGGGGTAGCGGTTCTGACGGCTAAAACGGGTGGTGGCTACATTCGCATGTCAGGAACGAGTTTTGCCACGCCGACCATAGCCTCGTTCTGTGCGCTCCTGCGGGGGATCAATCCGAAACTTAAGCTTTTTGAGATTAAGACTTTGCTCAAGAACTGGGCTGAACCGAAATCCCAGAAAAACTTTGTACGCTTTGAAAATCCCCTTGAGTTCGCTCCGACGACAAATGATCACCGCTATCAGCAAGTGGACTACAAATGCCCGCATTGCGGAGTAGTATCTGAGGTGTCCGATGCGTTCACGGTCGTTCGATGCCAGAAATGCGGCAAGGCGGGACGAAAACCAGTCTTGATGGATCCGCGAATCTATTTTAATGTTCTTGACGAGATCCGTCATGAGGTGCCTTGTGAGTTTCATTATCATAACTGGGAACATGCTCAAAACACCGTCGAGGCGGTCTATAAGATTCTTAAGCATTATCCGAAATTACCGGTGTGGCGTAAGCGCAGTCTGTTAATGGCGGCGCTTCTTCATGATTATGGATTTTCCGTTTCTCGGGAAAACCATGAAGAGGAAGGTGCAAGGTTGGCGGAAAGGATTTCTTTCGGATGTGAGTATTCGGACCGAGAGATAAAACTTATTTCCCGACTGATTCTTGCGACGAAGAAAGAGCATCGACCAACTACACTTGAAGAAAAGATCATTCGCGACGCTGATCTTTTTCACATTGGTACGGATCAACAGAATGCCACTACCAAGCGCATTCGCCAAGAGCTTGAAGAGTTTGGCCAACGGTTTTCCGATTCGGAGTGGGCAAGGCGAAACAATGAGTTTGTTTGCGCACACCGATTCAACCTGAGTTGGTTGGGAATGGAGCGCAAATGAGAAAAACAGGTATCTTTATATTTGCGATATGTATGGGATGTGGAGTCTTTGCTGATGCTTCGAAAATGGAAGTTTGCATTGAGTGTGGCCGAATATCGTCAGATAGGTGCTCTTGCACTAAGAATCGTGAATACCGCTCGATTGTGAACTTTTATCATCTACAGATGCATGAGATAACATTTTCTGTGCTGTCAAACGAAGAATACAAAGTAGATGTGCCCTATGAAGCTCATCCTGGGATCCTTGCAATTAATATAGGTCTTCCTTCTTTTGTTATAATGCCGAAATGCGAGGTTGCTCGACCAGGGTGGATCTTTGATAAGTGGCAACAAGTCGGAGCGACATCCAAAGTGATGTATTCGGAGGGCGAAAAAGTGACGATTTCGTCGAATACCACCTTTATTGCGACATGGAAGCCAGAAGCAATACAGTGAGTATTGTGTCAGATTTAACAGGAGATTTTCTCCACATTAATGTACGTGAATTGAACTCAACAAGGAAGTACCCGTATGAAAATCGATCCAACGTCAGAGATTAGACTTGCGTCTGGAGTATTCTTCAAGAAAATCGGAGACCGTGTTTACGCTCGAAATGTCGAGACGCATTACGAATATCTGTACAACGCCAGTGCGTTCGATGTTCTAGAATGTGCCCGGAATGGGACGACCTTACCAAAACTGGTTGAATGTATAATGAATCGCTATATCGTGGCATCGAAGGATGCTGCGCAGGATATGTTGATGCCATTCATCGAGAGACTTCTTGATACGGGCATGGTGTCAACTTCGGCTGTTGAGAGCCCCGTGAGGGTTCGACACGGTGTGGCCGAATACGTGGAACAGCATTGTTTTGACAAGAAGCGGCTTTGGAGCGTTATTCTTGAGTTGACTTATCGGTGTAATGAGAGGTGTAGGCATTGCTATTTGGATATTCCAGATGAGGTCAATATTCGCAGTGAATTGACAACCGCAGAATACAAAAGGGTGATTGACGAACTCAATGAATTAGGATGCATGAGCGTTTTGGTCACAGGCGGAGAACCGACATTGCGAACGGATTTCTTGGAGATCTGTGAATATGTTGTCTCGAAAGGGATGTTGCTTGATGTCTTTACCAATGCGCTTAAAATAACGGATGAATGCTTTGATAAACTTGTAGGCATGCATGTCAACAGCATATCTTTCAGCCTTTATGGGGGAAATGCGGAATTTCATGATTATATAACAAAGATTCCAGGGTCATTCGAGACGTCGCTTCGTAATATTATGGCGTTTAAGTGCGCGGGCGTCGATATTTATGTTAAAACGGTCTTGTTTTCGGGACATCTTGATGAGCTTGTTGCGCTTCGGAAATTGTGTAAACGGCTTAAGCTTCGGTTGACGGTGTCCCAGTTTATCATTCCCGGTCATTCAGGAAAGGATCAGAGTGAGATGATGTTTTCCGAAGAAGAATATCGACAGTATTTGGAAATTGAGAAAACGGATGCGATGCCGGGTGCGTCCAGATACATGGGGGAGGTCCGCGATACGAGAGATATGAATGGGCCGATTTGCAAGGCCGGACATACGGCACTGTCAATTGATCCGAAAGGTGATGTTTTCGCTTGCAATTCCGTTCCGAATGTGCTTGGCAACGTTCGGACAGAGTCTTTGAAAGACATCTGGACAAATTCTTCCGAGCTGAAGAAGATCAGGGCGTTCAGATTCGGGGATATTTCCCCAGAGTGTCATTCTTGTAAGCACTCTGGCGCCTGTGTGTTCTGCCTTGGTGCGGCATTAAGGGAGAACCATGGAGAACTCGGGCCGTGCAAACTCACCTGCCGAAATGCTAGGTTACGGCATGAAATTTTGGGAAATGTGTCAGATGCTCAGTAAAAGCGTCTCTACTCTCAATGAAGATTTCATTGGAGATGAGAAGTGAAAGGGTAATACAAGAATGACGGATGATGAAAAGAAACTGCCATTGAATGCCCCAGCGGAAAAGGAAAGCGAGAAGAAGGATGCGGGTGCTCAGGATCATTGTGGGTGTAGTTATACTACTGGTTGTAGCTCAATGGTAGGCACGATCTGGGCGAGGCCATAGTGGTCGCGGTATAGTTACACTGCAGGTTGTGGCTCACAAGCATGTGATTAAAAGATTTTTCGGTCCTTGGGGGATAGTGGGAGTAACACAAAAGAAAGAAAAGCAGACATGGACACGAATCCTGAAGAGAAGAAGCCGCTGGACGCCCCGACTGAAAAGGAAAGCGAGAAGAAGGATGCGGGTGCTCAGGGAGTTTGTGGGTATAGTTATTATGTTAGTTGTAACCAACTGGTGGAAGTAAACAAGCTATAGGGATGCTTCGCTAAAAGATTTTCCCGTGGGGGAGATATAGTAGGAACGACACAAAAGAAAGGAAAGCAGACATGGATACGAATCCCGAAGAGAAGAAGCCCCTGGACGCTCCGGGGGAAAAGGAAGGCGAGAAGAAGGACGCTGGCGGACAGTGGATTTGCGGCTGGAGCTATTCCTCCGGTTGCGGATCTCAGGTTCAGCAGCTCAGGTAAGTTTCCCGTGAAAAGGGAATAAAAGAAAGGAAAACGAACATGGATACGAATCCCGAAGAGAAGAAGCCTCTGGACGCTCCGGGGGAAAAGGAAGGCGAAAAGAAAGACGCTGGTGCGCAGGGTGGTTGCGGCTGGAGCTATTCCTCTGGTTGCGGATCTCAGGTTCAGCAGCTCACTTTTTAATGGTCTTACCATTAGCAACTAATGCAGCAATTCGACTTATGGGCGAATTGCTGCATTTTACATTGTAGGTAAGTTCAGACGTAATGGTTGTGTACATGAAACGATATCTGATATGTGTTCTGGGAATCTTGATAATTGGATGTCTTCGCGCTGAGGAATCGCGAATTGGGTCCAACTCTGTTGGCCAATGCAAATTGAATTTTGCGAACGAGCAGGAGTCCTGTGTGAAGTGTGGTCGTTTGGGCTGTCAGTGCGGGGAGAGCAAGACATACACACCACGGTATGATACATGCGTGGGTGGATGTATGTATTGGGAAGTTGAAGGATTCCACGTGTCATTGACGGCGAAAGGAGAATCGGCTAGGATATTTGTTCCGCGTTGCGCGGAGAGGAGATGCGGTCTCGTTCGTTGGCCCAAGGTTGATTTCTCGGCTCGTCTGGTCCTTCCGAGATATTCTGTTCTGCGAGACGGTTTTGCTTTTGACAAATGGGAATGTATCTGCGGCGGGGACTGGCAGACATACTCTGCGGGTGACACTATCTATGTCACCACGAATATGGAGTTTACTGCGACTTGGAAAGAAAATCGATATGAGTATCTACAGTGTTGCTTCCCGTGCTGCAATTCTGGAGATGGTGCGGAGAAGCTTGAGTGCCATTTCGGGGTGTGCCTGACAGTACGAGAGGACGGTATTCCGTTCAAGGACGAGGAATTCGCAGTCTTGAATAGCTTTGACGTCGGCTGTTCGCTTGGTTTCGCCAAAGAGCGCGATTTCGCCAAATGACGAACCTGCCCCCAATTCATGTCCGCAGATCTCGACGCGCCCTGACTTGATTACGTAGAGTTCCGTGCCGTCGTCTCCAGCGTGGAACAGCGTTTCGCCTTGGCGGATCGTCAGTGTGCGACAATGAGGCGCAAGCGTTTGGAGGGTTTGGCTGTCCACGTCGGAAAAGACTGGAGACAGGGAGAGGGCTTGAACGATGTCTCGTGAAGAATTTGAGAGATTAAGCTTCGGCTGGTCGTTAAATGAGACGGGCACCCCAGTCTCTCGTGAAACAAGAGTTGCAAACAGACCGGGCTGGGAGAGGAGTTTGTCATACGTTCCCTCTTGGACAATTCGTCCGCTTTCCATCACAACGATTCGATCCATGTTGCGGACGGTCGGCAATCGATGAGAGATGGAGATTACAGTCTTGTCTTTGAGTTTCTCGTCGATCATCTTGGTCACCTTGTCCTGCGAAAGCTCGTCAAGAGGAGCCGTTACTTCGTCTAGAAGAAGTACGGCGGGATGTCCGACGAGTGCTCTGGCGAGCGCGATTTTTGCCATCTGACCACCGGAGAGCCCCTGTCCTTCGGCTCCGATTTCGGTATCGAGAGCCACAAGGATGTCTGGGTTCTTTCGTTTGAGATCCGCTGTCAAAGCCACATCGTCGAGGATGTGCAGAAGTTCCGTGTCGCTCAGATGGAGTTGACGCCCGACCAAGATGTTATCGCGAATGGTCCCCTGAAAGATGAATGGGCGTTGGGATACGTATGCGACATGCTTTGAATAATATGGGAAATCGAGGTTGGCAATTGATGTGCCGCCGAAGTCGGTTTCACCCGTTGTTGGTGTTAAATGGCGCATGGCCATCTTAAGAAGCGTGGATTTTCCGCAGCCAGAGGGGCCTACGAGGGCGACGTGTTCGCCAGGGCGTATGGAGAGATTGATGTCGTCAAGAATTTTACGATCATGAGAAAGCTCGAAGGAGAGGTTTTTAAATGTCAGTTCGGTCGATGGAGTTGCCGGTACAGAACCTATGCCAACGCCAAAGACATCTTGCAAGGACTCAATTTCGCGAATGCGGACATTTGCTTGCTTTGCCTTTTGCCAGTTGATGGCGCATTCGACGATCTTGACGACCGACATGTTGAGCGCGGCGCAAAGAGCTGAGAAGCCTACATAGTCGGAATAGTCAAAGCCCGTGTCGACTTTGAAGATCAACCATGCGGCAATGCCAAGTACGGTGACTTGCGTTGCGCCCCAGACGAGGCCGCTTACACTTTGGAAGATCGTTGTAATTGAGAACAGGCGGACACGCGTATTGCGCGAGGGGATTGTCGTGTCTGCTATTCTGCGCAGTACAAACGAGAAGGCATTAGATGCGCGAACATCAGTCATGGCACGGAGAGACTCGGTTGAGACAAGCGCTTCTTTTTCCACGGCGTCTGCCTTCTTTTGCTCGATCTCCATGAGTTTCTTGTTGTAAAGGAGAAAAAGCAGGTGGAGCGGAGTCATGCAAAGTAGGGTGGTCGCAAGAATGGCATTCCCTTTTTGCGCATCGCAACTCAGACGGACGAGGAAGTCGAAAGACCCAAAATACATCGTGTAGAGAACGACGACAAATCCGGCCAATGTCAGCGGTAACTCGATTTTGAGCGAAATGCGTTGGTCGGTGAGAGTTTCAGTGTCTCTGGAGATGCGGCTGACGATTTTTTCGGGTTCGTTTCGCGCCAGAAAGTCACCACGGGAGAAAATGACCTTTCGCATCAGTGCAATTGTCCAGTCGGCAACGGCGTGTGCATTAAGTTTCTCGCGAAGAATTTGGGCGAGTGCCGCGCAGACACAGTACCCAAAATGCGTGATAAAAAACAAAACGGCGAACAGAACGATGCGCGGACCACTTTCTGTTGTGACGTTTTGCAAAGTGGCTGTAGCACTTTTCATCGTTGCGGGTTCGACGATGGTCTGAAGGACAATCAAAACCAATCCTATGAGCCAGCATAGGCAAAAAAGGGATGTGTGCTTTTTCATATTGAATATTAGAGAGTGATTTAGGTAGAAAATGACAAGGAATCTCGCCAAATGTGTAAGAAATCTCACGATGGATCTCGCACTACAACTTAAGATTAGAGAATATGTATTTGTTAATATGACAAAGTTAAAATATATCCATGCGAACTGTCAGATTTGCATTGCAACCGTCTCTAATTGAAAAAAGGAATTTAATTATGAGCCAAAGTCGTCTTTTAGTAGTTTCTTTGCTTATTGCAATTGTTTCTGATGTCTATGCAGAAGTATTGGTGGAGCCAGATCAAAAAGAAGGAATTATATTAAGAGCCAACTCAAGTAAGAGTTCTCAAGTTAATGAAGCTCTGGGGCGTGAAAACAGCAAAAGAGCGGATGTTGGCGAGAAGCTTCAAAGGTCGTTGCTTTCAAAGGCAAATGTATCTTTTTCGGATTTTGATGATTATGAAGACGATGAAGATGATGACGTCTGCGATGCGCAGGGGAATGGAACAGAGCAAGAAGTGGACATCGGGGAAAATGTCGACTTTCGTGTGCGTCGCGCACTTGAGATGGCTCGTGTCAGCTATTCGATCGGTCCAAGAGGGGATTTTGAAGTGGAGTGGATGATAGAAGGTCAAAGAACACATACTGCATACATATATTCTCAGACATGTAACCATGATGGTGTTGAGTTTCGAAAGGTATGGGCGGCCGGTTTTGTGTCCGATAAGATAAATGCGAATAATCTACTGTCGCTACTGAAGTTGAATTCTACTTATGCAAATGGAGCTTGGGAAATTAAAAATCTTGGCAACGGGCAATTAGTTGCAGTATTCTCTGTCAACGTTCCAGCCGATGCAACGGGAGATTATTTGCGAATCGTGTCTTCAACAGTTGCTCGAACGGCAGACGGAATCGAGTTAATAGCTACACATGAGGATAATTTATGAGCGCACCAGAAGTCAAGATTGTTAGTCGAGAGGTTGAACCTAAAAGCAATGGTGGTTTTGGAAAGGCCATGCTTTGGGTTCTCGTCATAGGTGGGGTGCTTTGGGCGTATCACAAGTGGACTCTGCGGGAGTCGGCTTCGCGGGGTGATCGATATGATGATCCGTCCGAGCAGCCCATTTCGCAAGAGCAACGAGGAAGCGACGGACTCTATCCTATCCCTGCGCCATTTTAAATTAAGGAGCTTAGCCGTGAATTCTGAAATAAAGGATGCAATTACATGCCTTGTGGAATTATCTTTGGAGCTGATGAATGCGACTCAAGGTGCGTTTTTGTCGGCTGATGATGTATCGAAAATGCTTCGCTTTGATGTTGTGGCCGTTAAACACGGTACTGCAGATGCGTTAAAGCGTATTTCTGAAAAGCTTGTAGGCGAGACTGTCGCGTATGGTGTAGGACTGACAGGCAAAGCCGCATCGACGAGAACCATTCAATTCTCGACGCGAAGCAGCGGTGATTCGTTTTCGCATGTTCGTGGGGATGGAGAGCCGAATGCCGTTCTGGCCGTTCCTGTGATTCGCGGGAATCAGCTTTTGGGTGTCTTGACGGCGGTTTGTTTTGACCGTGAATTGTCATTTTCGGATGAAGCGGCTCGTCAATATCAGCTTGCGTCACGTGTGGTGTCCAAGATTCTTTAATTATTTGTGCGAAAGGGGAAAACGCAATGCGCTTTAAGTGTAATATGTGCCATGCGGTGTTGGAGTCCGAAGGAGTTCATGACGGGGATGAGATTGCATGTCCGTCGTGCGATGCCAAGATTGTGTGCCACGACGATTCGACAGGTCCGACACGTGAAAATCCCCATGTACGCATATTGAGCGGGGCAACAGACAAGTCTCGTGGTGGCGCTACGACCGTTTTGGATGGGGTTACTTCCGCGCTTGGTGTTGAGAACCTGAGAGGATTTCAATGGAAGAGTTTTTTCTCCGAAGTGTTTAGACATCATTCTGGACATGAGGTAGAAGACTATTTCATGGTCGGAACATCAAAAACAACTCCCGATATCTTTGATGTCGCACCGGAATGGCCGAAGCCGTGGATGTTTGTGCGATGTCTCTTGGCGACGGCGGTTCTTTACGCGGTCGCATATGGCATGTGCAGTTGCTTTGGCCCTCGCCTCAAGTCGAATGTCACTGATATGATTATCAT
Source organism: Kiritimatiellia bacterium (assembly GCA_045599445.1). Taxonomy (GTDB): domain Bacteria; phylum Verrucomicrobiota; class Kiritimatiellia; order RFP12; family UBA1067; genus UBA1067. Next base: position 38,613 of record JAZRWB010000062.1, read on the forward strand.
TGGCTCGTTTGCGGTGCCAATGTCATTTACGGTTTTGTTTTATGAATTGAACGTTCGCCGTAATGTATCATTGTTTCAGGTGATAAGAATGTTTTTTTTCGGTGGGATAATGTCGATATATCTTATTTATCCTATGGGGCCTATTGCGAATTTTCTCTCGCAATCGCTAAATCTTTCAGAATCTTGGGTCGCGGTTTTGGCTGGGCCAATCGAGGAAACGACAAAACTTGCGGCAGTGATCTTCCTTGCGCGAAAACTTCGGTATAGATATATTCTTAATGGGTTGTTGTTGGGGGCTGCCGTTGGAGCTGGATTTGGCGTGTTTGAATCGTCAGGTTATGCTTATGATGCGATTTCTCAGTGCGCCAATTCAGGGATTCTCAACGAAAGCAAGATAGGGATTCTTAGCGAACAGATTATTTCAAGGGCTATATTCGCTCCAGTAGGGCATGTTGTCTATACCGCTATTAGCGCCGCAGCGTTGTGGCGCGTAGCGGGAGATCGTCCATTTGAATTTGCACATCTAACAGATTGGAAATTTTTGCGACTGTTTTTGTTTAGCGTTGGCTTGCACTTCTTTTGGAATTCACCTTTGCTGATTGAATCGTTTGGAGAGGCATCATGGTATATCAAGATGGCGATAGTAGGCGTAGCGTCGTGGTTGGTTATTTTGTCGTTGGTTCAAGAAGGGCTTCGACAGATTTACGAAGAGCAAGAAGCTATTGCGAATGCCGATTAGGCGGATTTACCCAAGAAATGTGTAAGGTGCGATCGGTGGAGAGTGTATTAACTTTGACAGGCTCGCTTTAAAAGGTAAGCGTGGACCGAACCAGAGTTTTTCGGCAATACGCGCTTGCCGACATATTCGCATGAGAGTGTTGCGTCGTTACGGACTGCCAAAAGCGCGGCATACGCGCGACTGACGAAAACTTGGCCTTCATATGTAATCGGTTCAATTCGCGCGGCCTTTGACGTGTTTCGACCAATGTAATTGTAATTGTTTATAATAGGATCAGCCACTTGCGACACGATGCCGGCGTGAAGGCCAATGCGGATGCTTGGGGGTGTTGTCAGACCGTCTGCAATCCAGTCGTGCGATACCATCCAGTCTCGCAGGTCGAGTGCAAGGTGCCCGGCGGCGACGAGATCGTTCATGACAATATGTAGTGCGTCGCCCCATGTGTTCTTTAGGATTATGCGGTTGTCATATTTTTTCAAAACATTTTCTTGTACGCCTGTGTGAAATGCTTTGCAGAAAGCGAGGCATTCGCGCTCGGTCATCTTGCTGAAGCCCTTGACGTCCGAAAAGAGTAATGCTTTAATTGTGCGATCAATCATTCCGGCACCTCCAGTTTGATCGTATCATAGTTGATATTCGATTCGGTCCACATTTTAACGGCAGAACTTACATTGCCGTTTGATTCTGATGTGATGCCGTCCCAAACGGCAAGACCTCGCACAGGGAGATGAAGTTCTTTTGATTTTAACCGGGCAAGCCCAAGGATGTAGCGGTTCGTGAAATCGTAGGCAATCTCGTCGTTCTCCCCTGTTACGTCGCATTCGGGATCAATTACAGTTGTGTTGGGGTTGGTGAGGATAGTTTGCAATCTCTTTTCCCAATCGCCTGTGGCGCAGGCGACAGACATTCTAATGCTTGCTTCAATAGGGAATGGCGGTGCTACCCAAACATGTCCACCTGCGGATAATACCGATTCAAGAAAGAGGATGTCGCCACCATTGGCGCAAGAGGCGTAACCGAGTGCGATTTTGTGATGTTTGATGGCTGCCTTGATTTGATTGCGAACGATGATTTCAGCTGACGGTGGGAATCGTGGCACTGCAACGCCTGGCTGATCGATGCGATGCCCTGAGAAAACGCAGATGGCTGGGAGATCAATGCGAGACCAAAGGTCGGCCGCGTTGCTGGCAAATGTCGTTAAGAGCATTTGCAATTGTCGTAGTGTAGAGCTGAAATCTCCGAAAGAACCCGAGGACAGCGCCATTTCTGATGCCATTGAATAATGTTGTGCAGCCTCGTTGAAGTTTGACAACAAGAGGTGGCACTCCCCGAGTGTTGCTTCAAGCCACATGTCCTTTTGGGGCGCTGCCTCGCAGAGCGGAAGAACTTGGCGGATGACGAAGTCTCGAGACTCGTTAACATTGCCGGCCATGCGAAGACATGAGGCCGCGTTGATGCCGTTATACCAGGATCGTTTTTTCTTAAAGATGGTAGCACTCCGTCGGGCTGCTTTGAGAAAGAGCTCGCGTTTTCGGGTAAGATCGCGTTCGGCCAATGCGAGATCTTTGTAGATTCGACTCTTAAAACCCATGATGTCGATGTCTTCCACATCGGGAAGTGAATTTGCAAGTTCGGTAGCTCTTTGAATAGATCCTGATCGTGCCAAGGCAAGTGCCATAATCCATAGTTTTTGAGCTGAAGGACCGCTCGGTGTATCGGGGATTGCCGCAGCAAGGTCATAAGCAAGAAAGTTTTCGCCTTCGGATAATGCTATCTTGGCTGAGCGATATTGTTTTTGGGCGACTTCCATAAGCGGATGGGTTAGTTGTCTGTGTGAATAGTCATTGTGTTAATTTTGCTTTAAGTAATCGTATTAAATAATAGAGACGAGAGAATGTTTAATATGACAGAACTTCGTTGGAAACTATTTGTCATTTTTATGCTAATAGATGCTCTAATTCAACTGAAAGGATTTTCAATGAGCGACTTTAAGCATGCTCCATTTTACAAACCGCAACCAATTGATATTGCGGACGTATGTCTTCCGATAGAACTTGAGGGTCTTGTTGAATCCTTGGCAGAGAACGTTCATGACACATGGGCATATTCACGATTCAATGCGGGATGGCGATGGGGAGCAGAGCGAAGCGATGCAAGGATGACGCATCCTTGCTTGGTTTCATACGCAGACTTGCCCAATGAGGAAAAACTATATGATAGGAATACCGCAGTGGCAACTTTGAAAGCGATATTGAAGTTGGGCTTTGTTATAACTAAGGGAAAAAGATAAGGGGATTGGATTCTATGGAAAATAATAATGGTACCTTCGCCTATTATGCCTTCATCAGTCACAGCCATCGGGACGCGAAGTGGGCGACGTGGATTCAGGAGGCGCTTGAACGCTATCGTCTTCCGAGTGCCGTGCGGAAGGCAGTTCGCAAACCGCTCCCGAAACGCCTTGCTCCAGTGTTTCGAGATGTGACAGACCTTGGAACTGGGCAGCTCGTCGAGGGATTGCATCGCGAACTTGAAAATTCTCGTTTTTTGATCGTCATCTGCTCGCCGGACTCTGCTCGTCCGAACGCGGAAGGCAAGCATTACGTCAATCACGAGATAGAGTATTTCGCCGGTCTTGGACGAGGAGACAGGGTGATTCCGGTCATCGTGCGTGGCACGCCGGAGGAGGCGTTCTGCCCAAAGATTCGCGAGCTCGACTTGCTTGCCATCGATGCGACGAAAGCATCTCGCGCACGGGTGCTTAATGACATCGTCGCCAAAATTTTGAGCCTTCGGCCTGATGAACTTTGGCAACGCGAGAAACGTCGCCAAATGATGCGCAAGATAGAACTGTCGGTTTTTGGAGCGGTCGCGGGGCTTTTCGTGGCTGTTGCCGGGCTGTTCGCGTGGGATGCCATGCGACATGTCGAGAATTATTATGCCGATTACGTTGACTCGTATGGGCTCCCAGAGGGAATATTCCCTCTCAAAAAGGAAGAATTGAGAGGGCGACACGCTCATTATCGCTTTGAATACGAAGGTATTCGGCACGGAAAATCAATTCATGCGGATTCTTCGAACTGGTCGTTTGTCAGACTCTTTGGTTTTCGACGAGTGCTTCGTCGAGTTGTGAATGCCAACTCCAGGGGTTGTGTACGTGACGAGTCTTCGCCGGAACATTATGGTCGGGCTCCGATTCTTGAATTCGAATATCAGGACAAAGATTGGATTCTTTGTCAAGTCGTTTGCCGAGCGATTGGCGGTAAATTGTTGCAACGGCAGATTTTGAGTAAATTTAATGATGTGGTAAATGGTGCGGTTGCATTAAAGGGTGAGGAAGCATCTATGTCCATTATGGATATCGCTGATACAACGGGTGATTGGGTTGGTCTTTTTACGGATGTTAGAATCCTGGCTGGCGTTCAGACGTCCAAAAGCAGAATCGCTCAATATCAGTTGGAGCGCGATGAGCGAGGGCGATGGGTCAAGAAATGGTTCATTGATTCGACCGGAAACATGCGCATTGCGGACAATAATGGTATATGCGGATTCTTGCGTAAACTTGATGAGATTGGGCGCCAAACGAAACTCTGGTATCTTGATGGCAATGGTAATTGTTGCGAAAATAAAAATGGTGTCGCAGGGATAAGATTCCATTATGATGGTCAAAATATTGTTCAATCTGAGTATTTCAACGTCTCTGAAGCGCCAACGCTTGGTCCTTGGGGGTATGTAATTTGTGTTGATGAGTATGATTCGTTCGGCAATAATACCGGCTCGCGTTTTTGCGATGCGGAAACCAATATGGTGGCGTGTGCGGATGGCTATGCTAGTGGAAGTGTGCGATATAATGATTGTGGTGACATAAGTTCGATGGCATTCTATGGATTGAATGGGTTGCCATGTCTTTGCAATGACGGTTATGCTAAGTGTTGCTTTGAATATGATGCTAATGGAAACCAGACCACGATCCTCTTCTACGATGAAGATGGTAAGTTGACGTATTTTGATGATAGCAATTACGCGGGTGAAATTTCTGAGTATGATGCAAGTGGGCGCGTAGTTAAGCAATGGTGGGTCGGACTTGATGGGCAACGTGTGCCGATTGCGGAAGGGATTTTTGAATATCACTATGAATATGATGGGCATGGAAATCAAATAGGGACAAATTTTCATGGCAAGGATGGTGCGCTAGTATTGTGTAGAAATGGCTTTGCAGGATGGAAGGCAGAATATAACGGGCGCGGGTTAATGACTGGCAAAACTTGGATTGGCACGGATGGACAGTCAATACTTACAAGAGGTGGCTATGCGAGATGTGAGGTTGATTATGACGAGAACGGTAATGTTGCGAAAATACGTCACTATGATGTCGATGGAAACGAAGTGAATGAAAGGTGACATCTTAATCAGGGACATTCTGGGACATGCCTCGCGAGAGGCGCACTGGAAGAGCGTATTAGAGTCGGGAGTAAGCTTACGGAGATAACCGCCAAGCCGAATATTGTCGCAAGCCCCAGCGAGGACGGCAGCTCCCTTACCTTCACCATCGCCCCGATAGAAGGTCGTGAGGCGTTTATAATGGTTCGGCTATAAGGGCGTATTCGAGCGTCGCTTTCGAGTTGGAAATGGCACTTGTCGGCGTGG
>JAZRWB010000063.1:0-38445 GCA_045599445.1 Kiritimatiellia bacterium
GTCCGGCTACGCGATTCAATTCATTCCCGATACCGTCCAAATATATTCCCGAAGCGCAATCCGGCGTCGGGCATATATTGAAAACGGCTAAAGATGCGACAAAATGTCGCATCTTGGCCATGTTTTCGCAATTTTCAAGCACAATAACGCGAGCCATTAACCCGACCCCTCCCGAGGGGTCGACCCTACCCCTCCCGAGGGGTCAGCCGTACCCCTCCCGAGGGGTACCGCGTAAGGCGGGGTTTTGAGCGTTAAGTGATTATTTAGAAAGACAATGCAAAACCCAGGTTGACTTATGCCAACCTTCGCCTTTGGGTATTGAGAGCGTCGCCTTTTGCCGATAAACAACGCTCCTATAGTTGAAGTTTATCTTTTATTTACCTGGATACAGCGCATACGCCTTGGCGTACTTCTCCGGCGTCATCACCGGCATCACCACATTCGCCCCCGCCGCCAGCGCCGCCTCGCGCCCATGCGGCGCAATCGCGTCGAGCGCCGTCGCCGCGACGATATTGATGTGCGGCATGCGGCGTCTAACCTCGCGTATCATCCACAACGAAAGCTCCAACCGCTCCTCGTCGCTTAACGTGCACGGCGGCATCGGCGCTCCCTCTACCGGTACATACGGTCCCATCCCCACCATATCGAGCTTCATTTCCTCGAAAAAGTCGAGATCGGCTCTTAGGTCGTCTTTTGTCTGCCCGGGAAGTCCGATCATCACCCCCGAGCCGGTAACGTATCCCAAGTCCTTCAAATCGCGAATCGCCGCGACACGCCGCTCGAACGAACATTCTGCGGGATGAATCCTTTCGTAAAGTGTCTTGTTGGAAGTTTCGATGCGAAGAAGATAGCGAAGGATACGTGTTCCCGCCGCCGCCTTCCACCGCGCGTACGTCTCGCGCGTCTGCTCGCCCAAGGAAAGCGTAACTTCTAGCCCCTTCGGAAGCGCGCGAAGAATGCGCTCGTAAAACGCGGTATTCGCCTCGCTTTCGATTTCGCCGGATTGAAGCGCAATCGCCGGATATCCGCGCCGAATCGCCTCGTCCGCGCAGTCAAGCACCTCGCGCTCGCTCATTCGGTAGCGTAAAAGCGAAGAATTGCCTCTCCTGATTCCGCAGTAGAGGCAATTCTTCTGGCACTCGTTGGAGACTTCGATAAGTCCCCGCGGCAATGCCGTTTTTAGCGTCACTTCTTCAGTGCGGCCGTAACGTCGGCGAGAACCTGGCGAAGCGCCTTGGGGACGCGCTTGGCGGTCTTGGAACGAACGCTCGTGTCCTTCGAGGCCTTGGCGTCGTACTCGTCGTAGCTCGCGCCGATGGTCTCGATTTCCTTGATCCAGCCCTTCTTGTCAACTTTGAGGATTTCCTCGAGGTCGGCCTTTACGACGTGGAACTTGGCCTTGAGATCGTTATTCGTTAGATCAATGTCCTTCGCGAACGGAATATTGCCGATCGCCGTCTCGTTCGCGCGAACCTTGCCCTCGATACGCTGGCAGATCCACTTGAGAACGCGGCTGTTGTCGCCGAAGCCCGGCCACATGAAGCGGCCGTCGTCACCCTTGCGGAACCAGTTCACGAAGTAGATCTTCGGGAGCTTGGTCGCGTCGGCGGAGGTGCGCTCCATCTCCAGCCAGTGCTGGAAGTAGTCCGCGACGTTGTAGCCGAAGAACGGCAACATCGCCATCGGGTCGCGACGAACCTGACCGATCTGGTCGGAGATAACGGCGGCCGTGACTTCCGAACCTGCGGCCGACCCCATGAAGACGCCGTGCGTCCAGCTCTTCGCCTCGTTCACCAGCGGAATCGTCGAAGGACGGCGACCGCCGAAGAGGATCGCGTCGATCGGCACGCCAGTGGGCTTCTTCTCGAAGATGCCGTTGAAGCCGTTCTTGTCGAGGACGGGGCAATTCTCGGCGGGAGCGGTGAAGCGGCTGTTCTTGTGGGCCGCGACGTAGTTGAGCTCCTTGATCTCCTTCTTGGTCATGCCCGGCTTCGGACCCATGCGATAGGGATCGTCCGCGCAAACGTAGCAGGGATTGCCCTTCCAGTCAATGCCTTCCTTCGGCGCCTTGATTCCCATATCCTCCCACCAAATGTCTCCGTCGGGGGTAAGGACGACGTTGGTGAAGATCGTACCCTTCTTGCAGCTTTTGAGCGCATTCGGGTTCGAGTCCATCGAAGTTCCCGGCGCGACGCCGAAGAAACCGTTCTCGGGGTTGATGGCGTAGAGCCGTCCGTCATCGCCCGGCTTGAGCCACGCGATATCGTCGCCGATCGTCTGGAGCTTCCAGCCCGGGATCTTCGGCAGCATCATCGCGAGGTTGGTCTTACCGCAGGCGGACGGGAACGCCGCAGTCACGTGGTACTGCTTCTTGTCAGGCGCGGTCAAGGTCAGAATAAGCATGTGCTCGGCCATCCAGCCCTCGTCCTTCGCGAGCTTGGAGGCGATTCGGAGCGCGAAGCACTTCTTGCCCAGAAGCGCGTTCCCGCCGTAACCCGAACCGAACGACCAAATCTGGCGATCCTCGGGGAACTGGGTAATGAACTTGTCGTCAATCGACTTCGCGCACGGCCAGGCGACGTCCTTCTGACCCTTCTTGAGCGGCGCGCCGACGGAGTGGATGCAAGGGATGAAGTCGCCGTTCTTGCCGAGGTGCTTCATTACCGCGTCGCCCGTGCGCGTCATGATGTTCATGTTGACGACGACGTAAGGCGAGTCGGTAAGCTCGATGCCGTACTGGGTAATGGGGTTGCCGATCGGTCCCATGGCGAACGGGATAACGTACATCGTGCGACCCTTCATCGAGCCGGTGTAGCTCTTGGTCATGAGCTTTTTCATGACCTCGGGGTCCATCCAGTGGTTCGTCGGACCCGCGTCGATCTCGCGCTTGGAGCAGATGAACGTGCGGCCCTCGACGCGCGCGACGTCGCTCTCGTGGGAACGGGCGAGATAGCACTCGGGACGCTTCTTGGGGTTGAGTTTGATGAACTGGCCCTTCTTCACCATCATCTCGCAAATCGCGAGGTGTTCCTTCTTCGATCCGCTGACGACCACGATCTTGTCGGGGGTGCAGATCTTGTTCCATTTGTCAACCCACGCGAACACCTTCTCGTTCGCGAACTTCGGCGTCTTTACCATTTTGCTTACTCCTTGATTTCCCGCTTGGGGATTGTTGTTTTGAAATGTGAGGGAAATTATACCATACCACCGACGCGCTTTTCAAGCCCGACGGCCTCGCGCACCTTCGCCATAATCTGCTCGGCGGCCGCGCGCGCCTTCTTCGCGCCGGCTTGAAGGATATCCTCGAGCGACGAAGGATCCTTCGCGATCTCCTCGCGCCGCGCACGGAAGGGATCGAAAAGCCGGTGATACACCTCCAAAAGCGCCTTCTTCGCGTGTCCGTAGCCGTAGTTGCCGGCGCGGAACGACGCGGCCATTTGCGCGACCTCGTCCGGCGAAGCGAAAAGTTTATACAACTCGTAGATGGAATTGCCCTCGGGTTCCTTGGGCTCTTCCATCGTCTTCGAGTCGGTGACGATCCCCATAACCTTCTTCTTGATCGAGCCCGCGCTCTCGAACAGCTCGATCGTATTGTGGTAGCTCTTGGACATCTTCTGTCCGTCAGTTCCGGGAATCGTCGCCACCGTATCGGGGATGTAGGCGTCGGGAAGCTTGAACGTTTCGCCGTAGGCGTTGTTGAACTTCTGCGCGATGTCACGCGTAACTTCGAGATGCTGCTTCTGGTCCTTGCCGACCGGCACGAGATCGGCGTTCATAATGAGGATGTCCGCCGCCATCAAGACGGGATACGCGAAAAGTCCGTGCGTCGCGTCAAAGCCGTGCGCCATCTTGTCCTTGTAGCTGTGGCAGCGTTCCAGCATCCCCATCGGCGTCAGGCACGAAAGATACCAGGCGAGCTCCTGCACTTCGGGAACGTCGCTTTGGCGATACATCACCGTCTTTTCCGGATCGAGCCCGCAAGCGAGATAGTCGAGCGCGACATCGCGCGTCGCCTCCCGAAGCGTCGCGCCGTCGCGCACCGTGGTCATCGCGTGGAAATTCGCGATGAACATGAAGTTCTCGCCCTTTTCCTGAAGATCGAACATCGACTTCATCGCGCCGAAATAGTTTCCCCAATGGAGCTTGCCCGAGGGCTGGATACCGGTAAGAATTCTCATAGGACGGGTATTATATCACTTTTTATCTTAGAAGAACGTCATCTGTCCCGAAACTTCGGAAAGGCGCTTGCGGGGTTTGCGGACGGTTTTCCTGGCATCGACTTCGAGCTCGTTCGCCTCCAGCCCCGCGAGAATCTTCGTCGCGCGCTCGACAACTTCCTTCGGCAGCCCCGCCATCGCCCCCACGTGAATACCGAACGACTTTTCCGCCACCCCGGGAACGATGCGCCGCAAAAAGACGATGCGACCGCCCTCCTCCTTCACCTTCACCGTGTAGTTCTTCACGCCCGCGAAGGCGTCCGCGAGATCGGCGAGTTCGTGGTAGTGGGTCGCAAACAGCGTCTTCGCCTTCGCCGAGGCCTTGCCGTGCAGATATTCGGCGACCGACCAGGCGATGGAAATGCCGTCGAAAGTCGAAGTTCCGCGACCGATTTCGTCCAAGACGATCAGCGACTTCGGCGTCGCGTTGTTGAGGATATTGGCGGTCTCCTGCATCTCGACGAGGAAGGTCGAGCGGCCTCGCGCGAGATCGTCGCCCGCGCCAATGCGAGTGAAAACGCGATCCAAAACCCCGAGCCGCATTTTCGCCGCCGGCACGAACGACCCCAGTTGCGCCATTACCGCGAGCGTCGCAACCTCGCGAATGTAGGTCGACTTGCCCGCCATATTGGGCCCGGTAATGAGCATAATCTGGTCGGTGGTGGTGTTGAGAAACGCGGAATTGGGGACGAACGGCTCGGCGTCGGGCAACTGCTCGATTATCGGGTGGCGACCGTCGACGATTTCGATAACGTCGCTCTCGTCCACTTCCGGCCTTACGTACCCCGCCGCGAGCGCGCGATCGGCGAGCGAGAGCGTCGCGTCCAATTCGCCGAGCGCGAGCGCCGTCGATTGAATGGCGTCGGTGCGCGCGGCGATTTTGGCGATAATTTCGGCGTAAAGTTTTTGCTCGCGCTGGACGGCGCGCCCCTCCGCGCCCAAGACCTTCTCCTCGTACTCCTTCAACTCCGGAGTTACGTAGCGCTCGCCGGTGGTCAGCGTCTGGCGGCGAATGTAGTCCGCGGGCGCCTGCGCGACCGAACCCTTGGGGATTTCGATCAAAAAGCCGAACGCGGGGACGAACTTTACCTTCAACTTGGCGATGCCGGTGCGCGCTTGTTCGCGCGCCTGGTATTCGGCGAGCCATTGGTGGCCCTCGGTCGCGATCTTACGAATCTCGTCGAGCTCGCCGTCGTAACCCGAGGCGATGAAGCCGCCGTCCGACAGGATTACCGGAGGATCGTCGACGATCGCACGATCGAGAATATCCACAATTTCGTCCTCGCGAGTACCGACGCCGATTTCCGGAACCGGCCGAAGCGAGCTCGCCAGCCCCTTGAGGTCGCGAGGATTCGCGCGCGCGGCGTCCACCTTGGCGATAAGCCGCTCAAGATCGCGAACTCCGCCAAGTAGCGAACGCAAGCGCGAAAGCTCGGCGCGATTTTCCACAAAGCTCGCGACTCGATCGAGCCGCCCGTTAATCGCCTCGGCGCGAGCGAGCGGTCGCGCAATCCAATTCCGAAGCGTGCGCGCGCCCATCGGCGTCTTGGTGACGTCGAGAACTCCGAAAAGCGACGCCTCGCGCGTTACCTCGCCGCCCGGCAAAAGCTGCAAATGGCGCAAGGTCGCGCCGTCCAGAACGAGCGCGTCGTCGGAATGGCGAAGCGCGATGCGCCGAACGTGCTCGAGCGAATGGTGCAAAGTCGTTCCCACGTAGTAAAGAAGCGCGCCCGCGGCGGATATTACGTCCGTCTTGCCGGAAAGCCCGAAGCCGTCCAGCGAAACCGTCTTGAAGTGGCGCGTCAGCGTATCGAGCACGGCTTCGGCCGAAAACGTCCAGCGATTCTCGTCGTTCGCGAGCAGCGTTTCCGCGGGGTGGTAGCGCTCCAACGCCTCGGCCTTCTTCGCTTCCGAGGAGAACTCCTCCGCGGTGAACTCGCCGGTCGAAAGATCCAATAGAGCAATCGCGAGCCCGCTCTCCGAGGCGATGTAGTTGTTCGTCGTCTCGTCCAAAAGCCCGTCCTCGGTAACCGTCCCCGGGGTCACGATTCGCGTAACTTCGCGCCGCACCAACCCTTTCGCGGTCTTCGGGTCCTCGACTTGGTCGCACAGCGCCGCGGTCTTGCCGGCGCGAATCAATTTCGCGAGATAGGCGTTGAGCGCGTGATGGGGAACGCCGCACATCGGCGTATCGCCGCGATGGGTCAAGGTCGCCCCGAGAATCGGCGCGGCCTCGATCGCGTCCTCGCCGAACAGCTCGTAAAAGTCGCCGAGGCGAAACATTACGAACGCCCCTTTCGGCACCTCGCGCTTAATCGCGAGATACTGACGCATCATCGGGGTAAGCTCCGCCGCCACTTGGCTATTCCAACTTGGACTTCTGACGCGGGTCGAACGCATCGCGCAAACCTTCGCCGACGAGCACCGTAAGGAGCATCACGACGAAAAGCGCGAGCGCCGGGAAAAGTATGAGCCACCACGCGCCGCGGAACTGCTGCGCCTCCTGCATAAGCTCGCCGCAGCTCGGCGTCATCGGCGGGAGACCGAAGCCGAGGAAGTCCAAAGCCGCCAAGGAGCCAATCGCGCCCATCAACAGGAACGGAAAGAGCGTAATGAGCGGAGTCAGCGCATTCGGCAGAATGTGGGAGAAGATGATCTTCGCGGGCGAGAAGCCCTGTACCTTCGCCGCCTCGACGAATGTGCGCGTTCTAAGCCGCAGGAATTCCGCGCGCATATAGTAGGAAACGGCGATCCAGTTGAAGATACCGTAGCAGACGAGAAGAATCGTAAAGCTGCGGCCCATCGTGGAGCCGATGAAAATCATCACGTACAAAAACGGAATCGCGCTCCAAATCTCGGTGAAACGCTGTAGGACGATATCGGTCTTGCCGCCGAAATAGCCCTCGATCGCGCCCATGACGAGCCCGAGGAACATCGCCCACACCGCGAGCACCAACCCGAATACGAGCGCGATGCGCATGCCGTGCACCACTCGCGCGTAGACGTCGCGACCGCCAGCGTCGATCCCGAAAGGATGCTCGGCGACCGGACGAAACGGAAAACTGATCGCGGGCGCGGGGAGCACCTTCTCCGTCACCTTCGGCGGCTCGGTCGGTTTCAGGTAGACGCGCGTATAGCCGGGGTGCTCGAAAGTCGAAACGACGTAACCGTCCAATTTCGGAATCTCGCCCGCCTTCAGCAAACCGCGCACTTCCGCGGGGCCTTCGAAGTTGACAATCTCGCCGCTCTTAAGCAAATTGTAGCGCGCGGTCTTGATTTCGTAGGAGCGCTCGACTATCGGCTCGCGATATTTCTCCAAGGTCGCCGTATCGACGACCGCCTTCGGGTCGCACGGGCACACCCAATCGGCGCACATGCAAAAAACGAAGATGACCCCAAGCGCAAGAAGCGAATACCAGGCGCGCTTGATGCGCTTGAAAGCTCGAAAACGCTTGACGGTTAGCGGAGAGAAAATCATTTCTTCGTAAAGTCGATCCGCGGATCGATTACCATGTAGAGAATGTCGGATATGAGGTTGCCGATCAACTGGAAGCTCGCCGTCAGCGCCAAGAGCGCGAGAAACACCGCGTAGTCGCGCCCGATGAGCGCGTCCCACGAAAGCCGCCCCATCCCGGGAATCTCGAAGATGGTCTCGATTATGATGGAACCCGCGAAAAGTAGCGAAATCATCGGCCCCAAGCCCGTCGCGATCGGAATAAGCGCGTTACGAAAGGCGTGGCCCCAAATCGCCCGACGCCGCGTCGCGCCCTTCGCAATCACCGTACGCACGTAGTCGGCGGATATCTGATCCAAAAGCGAATTCTTCATAAGCAAGGTCAGCATTGCGAAGGAACCCGCGACATAACAGCAAATCGGCATTACCATGTGCCACGCGCGATCGACGAACCACTCCCAAAAAGTCGGCTCCAAATCGAAGTCCGAGGACACCCCTCCCAAGGGGAAGACATCCCAAAGCCCCTCGACCGTCCCGCAAAAGAACATCTTCAGCATCATCGCAAGCGCAAACGACGGAATCGCGTAGGCGATGAAGACGATAAGCGACGAACCCGCGTCGAACGCCTGCCGGTGTTTCAGCGCCTTGGCAATCCCAAGCGGAATGCAAATAAGGTAAGTCAAGATAAAGGACGCAAGCCCAAACCACAACGAAATCGGGATACGCGACTTGATGAGCTGCCACGCGGTCTTGTTCGGATAGTCGTAGGACGGCAGTCCCATCCCCATCTTGTTGACGACGAGCCAATTCCAATATTGCTCGTAAATCGGCTTGTCGAAGCCGAATTGCGCCTCCAACTCCTTCTTGTATTCCTCGGAGATGTGCGCCGCGCCGCCCGAAGCGGACATTCCCTCGCCACCTTGCGCCGCGAGACCCTTCATTCGCATAAGCCGAATTTCGACCGGCCCGCCGGGCAAAAACCGCGTCAACGTAAAGCATACGATGGTAATTCCGATGAATGTCGGAATTACGAGCAAGAGACGCCGCGCTAAATACGCCAAACGATCCATTGCGCGAATTATACCAAATCGCCGCCGAGTCTGGCAACTGACTTGCCGAGCGTCTTGTCAAAAGTGCGCACGCCGACGCGCTCCGAGAGGCCGAGATATTTCGCGGCTCGAACGAAATCGAGAATGAAGCGGTCGGCGCGCTGCTCGCCCTCGCCGCCGGTATAGGAAACGCGCACCTTGCCGTCGGTCTTCACGGTTTCATCGTGCCCGTCGAACACAATCCAAACCCGCTTGCCGCTCGCTTGCGCCGCCAAAAAAAGCTCTTCGCGGCTTTTCGCCACCTTATCCGAGCTCAAAAGGAGATTCCAGCCGTCCCAAATCTCCATTTCCCCGCCGTCTTTAAGTTCGGCGAGCGCCACTATCGCGAGATCGAGATGCGCTTTCAAGACGCCCAGTTCGTTTTCAAGCGCCGTCTTTTCCGCCGTCAGCTTGTCGAGGCGAGTCTTAAGCTCCCTCACGTGCGTTAGGCGTGAAGCGGCGATTACATCCTCGGCTCTCATCTCAATTTCGCCGATGCGTAGCGATCATGCCCCGCAAAGTCCTTTTCGATTTTAATTTCATCAAAGCCGTAATCCTTCATCAGCTTCGCCACCGCCGTGCCCTGGTTTTCGCCGATCTCAAAAAACACCGCCCCGTTCGGGCGCAGCAAGTTTAGTCCGTCCGCGAGATACCGCTCGTAGAAGTCGAGCCCGCTTCTGCCGCCGTCCAACGCGAGGCGCGGCTCGAAATCGCGAACGCGACGCGCCAATCGTTCGCAAACCGCGCTTTCGACATACGGCGGATTGGAAACGATGACATCGAGGCAATTCGGTTCGTCGAAATCGTCGAGTCCGTCCATCGCGACGAACTTCACCTTGTCGGCGAGCGAGGACTTCTCGGCGTTTTCCCGCGCGAGAGCGAGCGCGTCCTCGCTCACGTCGCTCGCGATGAACACGCCTCTTTCCGCCTCCTTCGCGAGACTGAGCGCGATCGCGCCAGTACCCGTCCCCACGTCGATCACAATCGGAGAGAAGTCGAGCGTCCGCAAGTGGGCGAGAACGCGCGTCACCAACTCCTCGGTTTCGGGCCTCGGAATTAGCGCGCGAGAATCGCACTTCAAGGTAAGGCGGCGAAAATCCCATTCGCCGAGGACGTACTGGATTGGCTCGCCTTGGACGAGTCGCGCCATTCCGCGTCGCATCGCCTCCAGTTCGCGTTCCGACGGCTCCTTTTCAAGCGCGCTCGCGACAAAGCCGCGCCCTACGCGCAAAAGCCGCGCCATCAGCAATTCGGCGGCGACGCGGGCGTCTTCCACGCCCTTCGAATCCAAATAGGCGGTCGCCTTAGAAAGGCATGTCGTCCACGTCATTGGCATCGGCGGGGAAGTCCGGCTCGGCCGGTTCGGGCACGGGCTCGGTCGAAGAACCGTCTCCGTTCAGAACCTCGATCTTGAGCGCGGTCAAATCGACGAAATACTGCGTGCCCTTCGGGCCGTCCCACCGCCGTCCGTCCACCACGAAATGCACCTTCGCGCGCTGGCCCTTCTTGATCGAGTCGAGCAACGAGCAGTTGTCCTTCTTGAAGGTGAACTTCACCGGATTGGGATACTTGGAATTGGAATCGACGTCGTTGCCGATAATCAAATCGCGCTTCATAAACCCGCTCGAGAACGTCTGCACGGGCAGAACTTCCTCCACAACGCCGGTATAATCGAAAAACTGTGCCATAACCCTCTCTCCTTTTGCCGCCTATTATATCATTTTTTCACGAGCGCCGCCGCGAACGCGCCGTCGGTGCCGCTTTCGAAGGGCAACGATTCCCTGTTCGCAACCTCCTCGAACTCGGGATGCTCGGCGAGAAACGCCTTTATCCGCAACGCATTTTCCTCGGGCTCGTTGGAGCAAGTGGAATAGACGAGCAAGCCGCCTTTTTTCACAAGACCCGCCGCCTTCTCCAATATCTCGCCCTGCAACTTTACGAGCGCGGCGAGCTTCTCCTCGCTCCAATTCCACCGCGCATCCACGCGCCGACGCAAAACTCCGGTGTTGGAACAAGGCGCGTCCACCAGCACCTTGGAGAATTCTCCAAGGCCTTCGAGGGAGTCGACGATCTTCGTCTCCACGCCGACGCGCCGAAAATTCTCCTTCATCCTCGCCGCTCGCCGGGGATTCACTTCACAAGCCGTGAGCTTCGCACCCTTCCACGCCAGCTGAATCGCCTTGCCGCCGGGAGCGGCGCAAGCGTCGAGCACGTCCTCGCCCGCCTTCACGTCCACGAGCTCCACCGCAAGTCGCGTCGCCGGATCCTGCACGATGAATTCGCCCTCGGAAAATCCCGCGACCTCGGTCACCTTCGCGCCGCGCTCGAGCTCCGTCCAGCTGCCGTCCTTGCGGGCGAGATAGGTTACGGCCGGCGAATTGTGCCACGCGCAGAGCTTCGCCGCGTTTTCCTCGCCGAAGCGTTCGCACCAACGCGCGACGAGCCGCGTCGGAAAACTCTCGCGCTCCGCAAGCGGCGCGGCGGCGAGCATTTGCAAAAACTCCTCGCGACGGCGAACGAGATTCCGCAAAACTCCGTTCACCACCTTCGCGACCGCTGGATTGCCGCACGCTTTAGCCGCCTCGACGGTTTCGTTCACCGCCGCGAAATCGGGCACGTCGTCCATGTAGAGGATCTGCGCCGCGCCGACGTAAAGGAGCGCTTCAAGTTCGCCCTTCGGCCATTTCGCCACCAATTCCCCCAAAACCTTGCGCAAAGGCCGTAGACGACGAATCGTCGTATAGACGAGATCCTGCACGAAAGCGCGGTCCGGGCCGTCGGGGACGAGCGAGGGCGCGAAGTCCTTGGTGGCGATCCAACGGGCGATCGCGAAAGCGGCGGTTCTGCGGGAATTGTTCTTCACTTGACGGATGCGTATTATATCAAATCGCGACGACGACGAACGGAATGGTAGAGGTAGAGCGAAAGCGCGACGAGCGCGTACCACTCGGCGCACTCAAGCGCCGATATCCTGCCGACTTCGAAACTCGCGCCCGGCAATCGCGCCACCGCTTCCGCGATCGTCGCCATTCCCCCGGTCGCGAGAGCGGCGAAATTGTTGACGTGGGCGGCGAGCGTCTCGGAAACGAAGCTCGCGACCACGCCGACGACGCCGGCGACGACCGAATACCCCGCCACCACCGCCAGTAGCACGTTGGCGAGAATCCCTCCCAAGGTCACGCGCCCGAACGCGTAAGCGCAAATCGGCGCGCTCGCGACCCAAGCGGCGAGCGCGAAAAATAGCGTCTTCAGCCAACCGCTTTTCTCGTTTCGCGCCATTCTACCTGCGGCGATCAGCGCGAGCGTGACCGCGAACGAAAGCTGGCAGCCGACGTTCGCAATCATCCGCGGGCTCGCGATATGAACAATAAGAAACGTCCACGCCCACGCCATAACCGCATCGCTTTTGCGATAAAAAAGCGGCGCGAGAAAGTAAAAGCTCGCCATGGTGGCGGCGCGAATCGCGCTTGGAGGAAAACCGATGACCGCGACATACCCCCAAAGAAAAGGCAAAACGCAAAGTCCGCGCCACCGAAGCGGTACGAGAAAAAGCGCCAGTAGAAAATCGATTACGCCCGCGACCATCATCACGTGCATCCCCGAAATCGCGAAAACGTGGATCGCTCCCGCCGCCACGAAAACCTCTCGCATCTTGCGGTCGAGATTCTCGCGTCCGCCGAGCAGAATTGCGCGGTTGAGCGCGCGAACGCGCGGATTGTGATCAAGCCCAATGCCAATCCGTTTGGCGAGCGAGCGGCGTATCGGTTCGAAACGCGACGTCTCCGCGCGCTCGTGTCGGCGAGCGTAACGCATCCACGGCGTCTCGCGCAGGGCGTGTTCGCTTTCCACGGAAGCGCCGAGAAAAAGCGCTACGCCCAACGCCGCAAGCGCAAGATACTTCGAAGACGGAATGCGAAACCCATAACCCAAAAGCGCGACAAGCGTCGCCAAAACCGCGAAAAAGGGCCAAGCGTCAGCTCCGCGCACCAGACACGCGCCCGCGCCCTCGCCAAGCGCGAGCGCGAGACACGCCAATAGCCATTTTACGCCGCTATTCATGAAACTCCCCAATTATAGCATATTGGCGAATTTGGTATAATACCGCCAATGACTCCAGCGGAATTTATGGAGAGGCCGGATTGGGCGGCGTTCATCCCCGAAATCGGGCCCGCCGCCATCTCGCGGCACCTGCCGACGCACGAAGACTGCGCCCGTCTCGACATCGAGGCGATTGCCACGCACCTCAAAAAAGGCGGTACGCTGGGATCGATGGCCGCCTACGAAGAACGTCCCGGGCAAATCGACATGACGCGGGCGATCGCCTCCGCGTTCAACGAACGCAAGCATCTCATGATCGAGGCGGGAACCGGCGTCGGAAAGTCGCTCGCCTACCTTATTCCCGCGATTCACTGGTCGGCCGTGAACGACACTCCCGTCATTATCTCCACCGCCACGCGCAACCTGCAATCGCAGCTCCTCTCCTCCGACATTCCGCGCGCGCTCGAAACGCTGGACGAATCCACGCGCCGCTCATTCAAGGTCGCGCTGCTCAAAGGCCGCACCAACTACCTCTGCCTCAAAGCGGTGGACGAGTTCTTCTCCTCCGGCTATTGGACGCTGAGCGAAGACGACCAATCGAAAATGCCCGCGTTCATCGAATGGCTCCAAGGAAGCGAAGACGGCGATTTGGACGAATACGAGGGGCTTTCGCGCGCCGACCTTACGCGCACCGGCGACGAGTGCACGGGAGGACGCTGTCCCTTCCGTTCGCGTTGCTTCGTCTACAAGGCACGCAAACGCGCATTCGAGGCGAATCTCGTCGTCGCCAACCACGCGCTCGTCCTCGCCGAGGCGACGACCCCCGCCGGCGGCATTCTGCCCGCTTACGGCCGAATCGTAATGGACGAGGCGCACAACCTCGAATCCATCGCCACGGAATACTTGAGCGCGGAATTCTCCCTGGGCGCGGTTTCGCGGATTGTAAAGCGACTTTTAAAACACCACCCCGAAGCGAGTCGACTCGCCGCCGCCCTGCTCGGCCGCGCCGAGGATTTTCTCGCTTTTCTCGGTACGCTCCTGCCGCCCAAGACGGAAAATCGCCGCTTCAACGCCGCCACCGCCTACTGGCCGGACATCGCGAAGCTCGCGAAAACGCAAGGCGAATTCGAACGCGCGCTCATCGCCCTCGTCAACTATCTGCACGACTGCGGCGAAAAAAGCGACGATCCCGATTTAGTGCAAAAGCTCGACGCCGACGCCAACGCGCTCGTGGCGCTCGCCAACGAGGCCGCCTTCGTCGTCAAAGGCGAACGCACCGAAACCCACGCCTACTGGATCGAGCGCGAACACGGCGAGCGTCGCACTCGCGTACGGCTCTTCGCCGCGCCGCTCTCGGTCGCGGACGATCTGCGAAAACTGCTTTACGAAACCAAGGATTCGGTCATTCTCTCCTCCGCCACCTTGCGCGTCGGCAATGATTTCCGCTACATGGTAAAACGCCTCGGCGCGGACGAGCGCTTCGAACTCGCGACCGCGACCAGCCCCTTCGACTACCTTCGTCAGGCGCTGGTTCTGTCGCCTGACAACCTGCCCGATCCCGCCGCGGACGGCCCGGCCTACGCCGAGGCGCTCGCAAAGCTCTTGCGCGAACTTTTTGCGATTACCGACGGCCGCGCGCTCGTCCTTTTTACGAGTTACGAAATGATTAACGAGGTGGCGGCGCTCGCTCGGCCGCTCCTTGCGCAAGCGGGCCTCGAACTTCTGGTGCAGGGCGAGGAACTTTCCCGCGAAGCGATGACCCGACGCCTCAAGGAAAACGCGAGGACGGTGCTTTTCGGTGCGCAAAGCTTCTGGGAAGGCGTGGACGTGGCGGGCGAAGCGCTTTCCTGCGTGGTTCTCGCGCGTCTCCCCTTCGCGCAAATCGGCGACCCGATTGTCGAGGCCCGGGGCGAGCGCATCGAACGAAACGGCGGCAGCGCGTTTCGCGACTACGCGCTACCGGAAGCCGTAATCAAGTTTCGCCAGGGCTTCGGTCGGCTCATCCGTTCCAAAGGCGACCGCGGAGTGGTCGTCGTTACCGACCCGCGAATCGTCGTCAAGAACTACGGCGCGACCTTCCGCAAGTCGATTCCCGCTTCGGTTCACACGGTCACGTCGACCGAGGAGCTACTGGAGCGAGTGCGGAACTTCTTCACGTAGGCGATCGGCGAAGTCGAGCTTGAATTCGGTTCCGTCGGGGAAAACGGCCGTAAGCGCCCAGCGATTTCGATCGCCCTCGGCCTCTACGCGCTTCAAAACCCGCTCCAACTCGCTCCCGACCTTTGGCTTCGCCTTGACGAAGAACCGTCCGCCCTCCTCCTTGTAGAGCGCGTCGAATAGCCGGAAGAAAATCGAAAAATCTCCCTTGCCGAGATCGGCGAAATACGACGAGCGCGGCAAATCCGCGAGTTTTTTCTCCACTCGCTCGTCCTCGTTGGAATAGACGTACTCGGTCGGGGTCGCGTAAAAGACGGTTTCGAACGGCTCGCGCGTGCGCCATTCGAAGTCCCTGCCCGGACGAACGCGATATTCGCCTTTCGTCACGTACACGCGAGCCGAGCGCCCGTCCTTCTTCGTCTGCGTGAAAACTCCCGCGACCTCGTTGGTGCTTTCGAGTTTCTCGCGCACCAAATCGGGGACTTCGGCCACGAAAGCGCAATTGGCCATCAGTACAAGAGCACACCCTGCGAACATACCTTGTCCCCCTTGAGAAAACGATAGTTGACCTCGCGTTCGCCCTCCAGCTCCAGCGTCACCTCGTCGTTCGGCTCGATGACATTGACGAACTTCATGCGTTTAACGGCCTTGAGAACGAGCGATGCGCCGAGCATCTCCTCCGCCGCCTTGTGCGCGAGCTCGAGCTGAACG
This sequence comes from Kiritimatiellia bacterium, assembly GCA_045599445.1. GTDB lineage: Bacteria > Verrucomicrobiota > Kiritimatiellia > RFP12 > UBA1067 > UBA1067. The sequence continues at coordinate 15,666 of JAZRWB010000063.1, forward strand.
ACGCCGGGCAAAATCGGCGCCTCGGGGAAATGCCCTCGGAAAAACCGCTCTTCGCCGGTGAACTTAAAACATTTTTTCGATTTCAAGCTTCAAAACCTTTCCCTGCGTATTCTTGGGAATCGCCTCGACGAACCGGAAACGCCTCGGCGTCGTCCCCTTGGGGAAAATCCCGTTCAATTTCGTCCGCAAACCGAGCGGCGGCTCCGCTTCGCCGGCGATGACGAGTCCAAGGCACGCGCCGCGTTCGCCCTTGAGCTCGACGAGCGCGCAATCCCGGTATCCGAGCGCGCGCACCTTCTCCTCCATTTCAGCGAGATTCACCCTTTCCTCGTTGATCTTGACGAGTCGATCCAGTCGCCCGTTGAGATGGAAGCGTCTTCCGTCCTCGTTCAAGACTACGCCGTCGCCCAATACGTACGGCGAACGAACCGAGAACTTGCTCCAGACCTTGAGCCGAGAATCCTTCGTGGTCGCCACCCTGACGCCGTCGAAAACCCGCCAATCGAATTCCTCCGCCGCCGACTCGTCCTGCCGCCGCATCGCGACACCGCCGGTTTCCGTAGAGCCGAATATCTCCCGCGGGGCGATGCCGAAAACCAATTTCGTAGCAAGCGCCGTCCGACGACGGAGGAGCGCTCCGCTGGTCACGATTTCCACGCAATTTCGCGGAACCTCGTACTGATCGGCGTAAGCGGTAAATCGTTCCAGAAAACTCGGCGTCGTCACAAGCACCACTCGCTTCGCTTCGCGCATTTTCGCAATCAAACTTTCGGGCGTGAGAATGATTTCGTCGTCGACTTCGCAACCGGCCGCCTTCGGCAACATCACCCGCCAAAGCGTTCCAAACATGTGCGCGGGATCGATGGTCGCGAGAAAACGCGGCTTTTCGGCGAGCACGCCTTGCATCATCCTCCGATGCATTGCGACTTCCTTCGCGAGCATCTCGAAAGTCTTGACGATTGTCTTGGAAGCGCCGGTAGAGCCCGAAGTGTGGAATAAGACGCGAAAGCGACGACGCCTTATCGCGCCCTCGATTGCGAATACGAACGCGACGACGAGCGCCGAAAACGCGCTTTTGGCCGCGATCTCCCAATGCCACGTCGCGAAAAAGCGCACCGTCAGCATTACCGCCGAATTCGCGAAAAGCACGAAAAACCAAACCCAAGTAAGGCGTCGACAATACCCTTCGGCGCCATCCGGCATTATTCCGTCCGAAAGCCGTTCGGCGAACCGTATGCACAAGGGCTTTCGCCCCGGCAAGAGCGAAAGCCCGAATAACACGCAAAATACCGCGCTGATCATCCGTTGACCAACTTGTCCACCGCCTCGACCACGTCGCGGAGCTTGCGAATCTGCCGAAAGTCCGCGGGGTCGACCTTCTTTCCGGTCTCCTGCTGAATTCTAACCACCAAATCCACCGCGTCGATGGAATCGAGATCCAGCTCGGTGAAAAGATCGGTGTCGGGATTCAATTTCGCCGCATCCACCTCGAACTCGGAAACGAGAATTCGACGAATCTTCTCTTCGATGTCGCTTTTAGTCATTTTTGTTCTCCACGTAATCCGCCAAGGTTTTCACGGAATAAAACGTCTTCTTGTTCGCCGCTGGATCCTTGGAAAACACCACCCCGAAACGCTTCTTCATCGCCATCCCGAGCTCCAGCGCATCGATTGAATCCAGCCCCAACCCCTCGCCGAAAAGCGGCGCGTCGGTTTCGATTTCGGCCGGAGAGACTTCCTCGAGCTCCAGACTCGAAACGATCAGTTCCTTGATTCCGTTTTCAATTTCTTCGCGTGTCATTGGCGTGTATTATACAACATAAGCGGACTACTCCGCAAGCATCGCATCCTCGAACGGCCTCAGGGGACGCCCGGCGAGGAAGGCGCCTCCGGACATCGCCGACGACCCCTCCATCTTCACTTCCAAAAGCTGCAACGCCGTATCGTGGCACTTCACGATCGGCCCCGCCTTTTCAACCGCGACCACCGTCCCCGACGGCGCCGCCGTCCATCCTTCCGCGAGCTTCACCACCTTCGACCTCAAAATCATCAGTCGTCCGCTATTGCCCTTCTTTCGAAAACGCATCGGCAAAAACGTGTACGAACTCGGCCAGGGGTTGTACGCCCTGACCCGCCGCTCGATTTCGATGACCGGCCAATCCCAGTTAATTAATCCGTCGGTTTTGCGGAGCTTCTTCACGTAAGTCGCGTTTGCGCCGTCCTGCGGGATTTCCGGTGGTAGCTCTCCGCGCGCCATGAGCCGAAGCGCTTTCGCGAGCGTAACTCCGCCCGCAATCGCGAGATCCTCCATAAGCGCGCCGCCGGTGGTGTCGGGATAGATGGGCTCGAAGCCCTGAAGCATGATATTGCCGTCGTCCAGCCCCTCGCCCATGTGCATTACGGTAACTCCCGTCATGCGCTCTCCCGCCTCCAGCGCCGCGATCACCGGCGCCGCTCCGCGGTATTTCGGCAATAGCGAAAAGTGGCAGTTGACGCATCCGTGCGGCGGCAGCTCCAAGAGGGGCTTCTTGAAAATCTGCCCGAACGCGACGACCGCGATGACGTCCGGCTTCCACGACGCGATCGTCGCCATCGCCTCCTCGCCATTCACCTTCTCCGGCTTGATTATCGGCCCGATTCCGCGCGATTCGGCGAACGCGGCGAGCGGACAGGGCGTGAGCGTCTTGCCGCGGCCCGCCGGACGATCCGGTTGGCTTACGACGCCGACGACCTCGAGTTCCCGCTCGCGCAAAATCGCGCGCAGGCACTCCGCCGAAGACGCGGATGAACCCATAAAGACGACGCGCATTTTAAAGTCGAAACAGTTTCAGCGCCGCGCGAAAATCGGCGGGCAAAGGCGAATGCACCTTGATTTCCTCGTGCAGATTCATTGGATTGGGAAGCGACAGCGTCGAGGCGTGGAGCATCTGCCGAGGAACTTTCATGAGCCTCGCGTCCCGCGCGTGTTTGAGTCCGAAAACGCGATCGCCGATTATCGGAAAGCGAATCGAGGCGAGATGGCGGCGAATTTGATTGGTGCGGCCGGTCTCGATGGCGACCTTTAGAAAGCTCGCGTCCGGCCCTGCCGACTCGCGCGTCACTTTCGTAACCGCCGTCTGCCCGTCGAGCGGGCTCGAGATCGTCTGGTGGACGAACTTGAACGCGCCCGCGACGATCGCGTGGTAGATTTTCGAGACCTTGTGGGTCTTAAAGACTTCCACCGCCGCCAACTTCGCCGCGTGGCTCTTCGCGAGCATGAGACAGCCCGAAGTATCGCGATCCAGTCGATGCACCGCTTCGAGATTGGGCAACTTCTCCTGCTCGCGCAAACGGCTCTCCACTGACTTCGGATCCGCCGACGAAATCATCCCCGCCGGTTTGTCGCAAACAAGATAATCGTCGTTTCGCCAAATGACTCTAATATGAAATTTCACCGGGGCCTTGGGAATCGCCGATTGCGTCTCGACGACGTCGCCGGTCGTGAGCGCGAAGCGCGCCATCCACACACACTTGCGGTTGACCCAAGCCCGACGCGCGTCAATAACGTCCTTCGCCGCCCTGCGCGACAGCTTCAGCTTGAGCGCGAGAAAGTCTTGCAATATCTTTGGATCGTTGGAATTAACCCTCATCTTCTTTCGTCGATTATACCAAATCACACGATGAGCATGCAATCGCCGTAGGAAAAGAACATGTAGTTCGCCCTTACCGCCATCGCGTAGGCGCAAAGAACACGTTCGCGTCCGGCGAGCGCCGAAACCATCATGATAAGCGTCGATTGCGGCAGATGGAAATTGGTCAACATCGCGTCACAAACCTTGAACTTGTAGGGCGGATAGATGAAAATGTTCGAGGCTCCGCTCCCCGGCGCGATCAACGCCTCGTCTCCCGCCTCGCGCTCGCGCGACGCCACCGTTTCGAGCGTCCTCACCGTGGTCGAGCCGACGCAAAAGACCCTGCCGCCCCGCGCCTTGCAATCGTTAATCGCCTTCGCCGTCGCCGGCGGCACGGTGAACGCCTCGAAGTCCATTTGATGGTCTTCGATCTCGTCCGCCTTCACCGGACGGAAAGTGCCAGGCCCGATATGCAACGTGACGGCGACCTTTTTCACGCCTTTCTTCTCCAATGCCGCGAATATCTCCGGGGTGAAATGCATTCCCGCGGTCGGCGCGGCGACGGAACCGACTTCGCGCGCGTAAATCGTCTGATAGCGTTCGCGATCGGCCTGTTCCTCGTCCGCGGTACCCTCGCGTTTAACATAGGGCGGAACGGGCGTATGACCAAACTCGTCCAGTAGATCCATGAGCGGACGCTCGCAAACGAACTCCACTCTCCACATGCCGATTCCGGTGAGCGGTTTTACGAGTCGCACCTCCAACTCGTCGTGCGGGCCGAAAACGGCGACCTGCCCTTCGCGACACTTCCGCCCGCTGCCGAGCATGCAATTCCAGAAAAGCCCATCCGTCGTCATCGAAGGCCTGTCCGAGTCCATCGGCGCCGCCGATACCATCAGCACCTCCACCGCCCCGTCGGAATCCTTCCATTTGCCCACGAGCCGCGCGGGAAAGACCTTGGTGTCGTTGACGACCAAAAGGTCGTTCGCGGTGATGTAGTCGACGATGTCCGCGATGTGCCGATGCTCGATGAACCCGGTATCGCGATGAAGCACCATCATCTTCTCCGTACCCCGCTTTTCGGCGGGATGTTGGGCGATGAGCCGCTCGGGAAGCGGATACCAGAATTGCCGGGTCTTCAACGCGTCGCCTTAGTTTTCGATCAACGTCTTAAGACCGCCCATATCCTCCGCCTTGAGCAATCTCTCGGCTTCGGCCATGAAAAGCGGATTCGCGTTCGCGCGCACTTTGGCCGGCAGCATCGCGATAAGCTCCTCGACGCACTTGCGCTCGACGCCGGAGAAGTCGCCGTCGCTCATTCCCATCGAAATCCACATTACGAACGCGCGACGAATGTTATTCGAAGAAGTCTTGACGAACGTATCCGGAAGCGCCAGCTTCGCCTCGCGCACGAAGGCGAGCGCGAGCTGACGGGCGGTCAGAATACCGCTTTGGACGAGAATATAACCCGCCGAATGCAAGGCCGCGTCCCAAAGCGCTCCGCCCTCGACGACGCTTACCTTGCAGTTTTTGGACAGCTTCCGAAACGCGGCGAATTCCTGCGGCAAGATCTTACCGTCCAAAGCCGCAATCATCATCGCGACCCGAAGGATTCCGAAGTCGACCTTTCCGAGATCTCGATTCCGACGTTCGACGTCGGCGAGATAATTCGCCTTGATTCCCGAGAAGAGCTTCACCGTCTTTTCCAGCAACGATTCCTTCATTTCGTTCTCCTTTCGTTTTAAGCCTTTACGCCGTCGAGCGCGCGCGACAGCCCCGCCGACTCCTCGGCGGTGATGATTCCGTCCGCGCACGCCTCTTCGAGCATCCGCACCAGCTCGAGCGACTTTCCTTCGCCACGATCGGCGAACGGCTTTAGCGCCTTGAGCAGCATCTCCGCCTCGAACATGTCGATCTTGCCGTCGTCGAGCGCGATTCGCCGCATAACCTCCACCGTATCCGAAAGCAAGTTGCGACTAACGAACGCCCGAGTCTTGGCTCGCGCGGGACGTTCGAAAACGTCGGCCGGCGAACCGTCCTCGTAAATCGAGCCATCGTCCATGTAGAACACCCGCGTCGAGACATTGCGCGCAAAGCGCATTTCGTGGGTAACCACAAGCATCGTCATCCCCGTCTTGGCGAGGGCGCGAATCACCTCCAAGACCTCCCCGACCATCGTCGGATCGAGCGCCGACGTCGGCTCGTCAAAAAGCAGTATCTCCGGATCCATCGCGAGCGCCCGCGCGATGGCGACGCGCTGCTTCTGGCCTCCGGAAAGCTCGTCCGGAAGCGCGCCCGCCTTGTCCGCAAGCCCGACGCGCGACAAAAGTTCGAGCGCCTTCTCCCGCGCCGCATCCTTCGGAGTTCCGAGAATGTCGCACTGCGCCGCCATGACGTTTTCGAGAACGTTCAGATTTCCGAAGAGATTGAAATTCTGGAACACCATCCCCAACTTGCGACGAACCGCAGCGATATCGCAGCGCGGATCGGTGATCTCGACTCCGTCGACGGTTATCGTTCCCCCGTCCGGACTCTCCAAACGATTGAGACAGCGGAGAAACGTCGATTTACCGGTTCCCGAAGGCCCGATTATGGAAATGACCTCGCCCTTTTCGATTTCGGCGTTGACGTCCTTCAGCACGGGGACGCCGCCGAAACTCTTGCGCAAATGTTCGACTTTGATCATTTCGCCAAACCCCTCCGTGTCGCCGGATCCAGTCGCCGCCCAAACCATTCCAGTGCCGTCGCCAAGAGCCACGCCGCCGCGAAGTAGATGATCGCCGAAGTGATGATCGGGAAAAACGAATCGTAGGTACGCGCTCTGACGAGATCGCTCGCCTTGGTGAGATCGACGATGGCGATGTAGCCGACGATGGAAGTCATTTTCAAAAGTCCCACGAGCTCGCCGCGATAAACCGGCAACACCGCCCGAATCGCCTGAGGCAGCACGAACCGCCGAAACGCGCGAGAGGGCGTGTACCCGAGGGCAAGCGCGGCCTCGACCTGCCCGCGCGGAATCGAATCGACGCCGCTTCGGAGCATTTCGCCGAAATACGCCGACTCGTTAAGCGAAAAGCCAAGAACCGCCACCCACACTCCGTCCAAGTCGACGCTACCGAAAACGATGTAGTAGAGAATCAGCAGCAAAACCAGCACCGGCGTTCCTTGCATAATCGCGATGTAGGCGCGGGCGAGCGAGGCGAGGGCCGCATTCTCGGAAACGCGCGCGCGCCACACCGGAAACGCGAGCAAGGTACCGATAATCGCCGAAAGGAACGTAATCAACAAGGTCGTTTCCAACCCGTTCACGAACATGAGATAACGCCGGTCGACGACGAACGTGCGCCTGAAACTCGCAACCAGCGAATCTTCCGCGGCCACCGGCTCCGCCTCGCGTACCAAAAGCGCGTTTCCGCGATCAAGATACGAAACGGTGAAATCGACCTTCTCCAATCGCTCCGAGGTGATGGTGATGCAGCCGCCGCCCACGTCCGACTTCCCCGCCTGCACGTGGACGATAAGCGCGCTCATCGGCACCAACGCGATTTCGAGCTTCATGTCGAGTTCCCACGCGACTCGCCGCATAATGTCGATGTCGAAGCCGGCGTAGCCGTCCTTGCGGACGAAGGCTCCCGGCATGAAGTCGGCCGGCGTCGCGAACGTGAGCGTGCCGTTCTTGCCGGTAAAACTTATCCCAGCGGGCATCGGTTCGAGCGGAAGCTCGGAGGCGTCGGCGCAATCGCACCACTTGTCCACGATTCGTTTGAGTTCTCCGGAATCGATCAACTGGTTGACGACTCGGTTCATTTTCGCGAGCAACGGCGAGTTCTTCGGCAGCAAAAAGCCGAACGGATTCGAATCGTATGGCGCGGTCACCCTAAGTTCGCCGGGGAACTTGGCCCGCCACGCCTGCGCGATTACCGTATCGAGCGCGACCGCATCCACCTTGCCGAGTCGCAACGCCTCGACGAGCGAACAGATGTCGTTGTAGGAAAGAAATTCGATGTCGCGATAGGTGCGCTCCAACTCCGCCTGTTGCGAAAAGCCAGTGAGCACCCCGCACCTGCCTCCAGAGACGTCGGCCGGCTTTTCGATCGACGACAGGGAAACGGCGAGAGCCGCGAAGATGCTCGCTAAAAGCGCGTTCATGCCCCGCAGATCGTTCCTCTCGGATACATCTCGGACGCGAGCGCGTCGCGCCACTCCCTGACGCGATCGGCGAGCGCGTTAACGCACTCGCGCTCGACCTCGGAATAATCGCCGTCGGCCGAGGCCATCGTCTCCAGCCGACGAAACGCGCGTTCACGATCGGCCTTGGAAGCGGGCGCGATCTCGGCGACGAAGTCCTTTTCCACTTCGCGCGCGAATTCGGCGGCGAGTTCCTTCTTGGACATGAAGCGCGACTGCAAAACGAGATATCCGGCGCTGTGGAGCGCGTCCTTCCAGAGTGCGGTGAAGGACTTGCCGCTGTAGCCGGTGCACTTCTTGGCGAGATCCTTGAACAGCACCATCTCCTCCGCCGAAATCTCGCCGTCGATCGCCGCCAGCATCAGCAGCGTTTTCAACACTCCGAAATCCGCCCTGCCGAACTTGTTTCTCCGTCCGAATCCGGCGAATACGTTCTTAAGTTTCTTAATCATTTCAAAAATCTCCCTTGTGTACGAATATTATATCAAAAAACGTCAGTGCCAGGAGCGGGACTCGAACCCGCACGCCGAAAACTCGGCAAGGGATTTTAAGTCCCTGGTGTCTGCCATTCCACCATCCTGGCTTCGGGGGAAAAATTCATTTAACCAGTTCACCGAGCTTGACGTGCTCATTGCGAGTGGAACCGCCGGTTTGAAGGTAGTAGGCACCGCACCCCAGCGCTCCCGCATCAATCGCCATCGACGCATTGTAATCGGCGGAGAATCTCGCGCCATTAACGGGAAGCCACTTCTCCGACCCCGCCTCGCGCGTGGCAATTCCCGAAAACTCGGCCCGACGAACGAGCGTAGCCGAAAGTCCGTTGCGCCAAAAATCCTCGACGAACGAATAGAGCCAACCGAAGCCGTTGCCGCGCTTCGAGTTCTTGATTGTAGAAATCTCGGCGATCTTCCGCCATTCCTCACTTTCGCCTTTGCGGAAAAAGCAAGTATAGGCGATATGGTTGGTACCGTCCACGGCGCGTTCGATTCGAATCGTCACCGGCTCGCCGAGTTTCCAACCAATATCGGTAATCGTTCTCACTCCGGTGCCCTCGCCACCGAAACGCGAGACGTTCACGCCATCGTCGGCGAAAACGAGCTTCGCCCGCGCATCCTCGCGCGTCAATTCGGGATTCGCCTTGAAATCAAAGGGATCCGTGTCGTCCCAAACGCTGAAAATGAGAATCTTTCCGTGCACCTTCGAGTCCTGGATCCCGCAATATCCGCAATCCCAGCCGAGCACCGCGTAGTACGAGTTGGTCTGGGTTTCGGTAACTTTCACCGTCCCAATCGCCGCCACGGCGCCGTTTCCCTTGGTATCGTAGACAAGATGCACGCTACGCGCCTGACGCTTGGCGGCTTCCTCCGCCGTGGGAGCGGCGAACGCGACGAACGCGACGAAAAACGCGAGCAAGAAAAACGAAATCGTACTATTGATTTTCATAGACGGTATTATAACATAGATATCGGCATTTTGCGAGGGGCGCCGGGAACATCCGCGACGAATTTCGGCAGCGCCAATCCTCCGATTCGCTCGGCGCAATACCGCTCGATGCGCTTCGCCTTTTCAATAGGCACCGCGAAGCGCTCCAATCCCGCGACCGGATCGCACTGAAATACGTAATACGGCGAAATTCGCTCGGCGCTCAAGGTCTTGAGAAGCGCGAGCATCTTCGCCGGCGTGTCGTTGACCCCCTTCAAAAGCACGGTCTGGCTCAAGACCGGAATTCCGCAGTCGATGAACTTCGCCGCCGCCTTCGCCGCCTTCCGCGCTTCGCGCGCGGTGTTGATGTGAACGCTCACTCTCAGCTTTTTACAACGCGAAAGCCGATTAACGAGCTCGTCGGTTATCCGCGCGGGATTGTCCACAAGCGATCGCGTGCAAAGCCGAACGACCTCGATTTGCCGAAGCGAGGCGAACGCCTCCACCAGCACGAGAATCTTTTCGTCATCGAGCGTGAAAATATCGCCGCCGGAAAGCAATACGTCCCTTATCCGGCGATGCCGACGAACGTAACGAACCGCAGCGGCGATCTCCTCCACCGTCGAAACGGTACGCGACGCGCCGAGAATCCAGTGACGAGTGCAGTGCGGACAACGACGAAAACATCGGTCGGTGGTCATTACGAGCACTCGGTCGGGGAAGCGCTGCTTCAACCCCGGAACTTTCTCGGCCTCGGAAAGCTCGCCGAACGGATCGCGGCTGAATTCAGTTTTCATCCGCGAAAAGCGACGAGGGAATGAACACCGACGCAAGCGCGTGATCCCGGACGATCCGCACCGCGACCGGAATGTCGCGACCCTTGAAATTCTTGAACGCCTCCACCCACGCGCCGTCCAGCCGAATCGTCAGCGTCCCCGCCTCGGCCCGATAGCTCGTGACGTTCATCTCCTTCGGGCTGTAGCGAATTCCCGTGCCGAGCGCCTTCGAAACCGCCTCCTTCGCGCACCAGAACTTGACGATCGCCTGCGAAGCGTTGGCCGCCTGCGCGGCGAGCTCCAGCTCCTCCGGCGCAAACACTCCGGCGGTGAACTCCTCCGAAAGGTCGCGCGTTACGGACTCGACGTCGACGCCCACTCGCGCGTTGGCGGCGACAAGCGCGACCACGAACTGCGCGGTGTGGGAAATCGCGATGTCCAACTTGCCGGGAAGGTTCTCCGACCATTCGCCGAGGGCGTGGGGCTTGCCCGAGTCGTCCGCCCAAATCTGAATATCGGCGTCGCTCCACCGCGCCTGATACTGTTCCTTGAGGAACCTGCGAACGGCCTCTTTGGCGGCGATGCGCCCGAAAAGCCACTCCGTCCGCCGCGACGTCGAACCGGTCATTTCGGCGAAATCCTTGCGCTCCGCCCCGCCCAGCACGATTCGCGAAAGCATCTTGAGCCACACTTCCTCGTTGCGCTCGAAGATCGCGTAGGGAACGTCGGCCACGAACGCCGAGGAAAACTCGGTCGCCGGCTCGCCCAAAAGCGCGGAGTCGACCTGCGAAGTAACGAAGGTCATCGCCGGTTGCATGATGAGTTCGCGATAGACTCCCGGAACGCGATCGGAAAGCTCCTCCCAGCCGGCGATGGCGGCGAGTTCCTTGCCGTTGCCGTCGGTGACGACGATGTCGCAAAGCTGGCTGCGAGGCGTGACGCCGGTGAGTCGCAAATACGCTTTGAGCCGTTCGCCCTCCCTCGGCATCGTGCCGCCGAACGAAAGCCGGCGCATGCGAAACGGGAAGGAAAACGCGCCCGCGAACTTTTCGTGGCTGCGCCAAAGCGCGAATCCGCTGACGACGATTTCCATCAAAAGCGGGTTCACCACCCAAATCGGGAAGCGCGTGAAGGCGACGTTGCCCACGAGCGGCGGCACGGTAAGCTCGTAGTCGATGCCCGATTCGCTCCACGCCGCGACGAAATTGATTCCCCTCAGCCGCTTGCCGTGGCAAAGTCGCGAAGGATACACGTCGCGGCCCGACCAGTGGACATTACGCGGCTTCGACAGGGGTTCGATGGCGATCGGTCGCGCGAGCGGCAGGGATTCGGCCAAAACGAACGTCGCCTCCATCACCGGCCAGGTGTAGGCGCTGTTGGGCGAATCGTCGCGCAGCTGGACTTTGACGGCGATTTCGTCTACCGCCGAGGCGGCCACCCTTTCCGCGCGTACGAAGACCTTGAGCTCTCCGCGATCGAACGACACCAGTCTCCGGCAGTTAAAATCCTCGATTCGCCGGAGCTTGCGGTTGGGTACGACCATCTCCGCCGTTTCCGCCATAATCTCGCACCCGACCGGGATCGTCAGCAGTATGAGTCCCTTGAGGTTCGGATCGGAATAGCTCATCTGGCTCGTACCGAGCGCGGAGTCTCCGAGAAACGGATATTCCGAAAGTCTGAAAGTCTTGGCGATCTCCACCCCGATCCCGGGAGTGGACTCGAGAACATCGGCGTCGGAAACGAGCGGATTGATCGCTCCGAAGTCGAATTGGCGTTCGCGTTGCGCCTGACGCGCGATCGCCGCCGCGCGACAGGCCGCCTTCGCGCCCCGCCCCTTCGTCTCGCCCAATAAGCTCGCGCCGTTCGGCATGTTCTCGCCGGAAAGCAGCGTCAACTTCGGGAACGCACGGGAAAGCTTCATTTCGGAATCGCGTCGCTCGTACCCGAGCGCCGACGCGTCGAAATCCAACATTCGCGCACGAGGCCGCGGGAAAATCCCGGGCACGTCGAGCAGCGCCCCCGACGCCACCAGCTGACCGACCGCGTGTTGCAGCTGCAAAATCCCGCCGCGATGAATGGAATTGAGCGCAATCGCCGCGAAATCCTCGCCCTTCAGCGTGTCGCCGATCGCCGCGGTCATAAGCCCGCGCGGGCCGACTTCGAGAAAAACCCGATATCCGTCGTCGTACATCCGACGGACGACCTCGCGAAAGCGCACGGGCCTCGCCCAGCGCTCCGCCGCGTCCTCGCGCAGCGCCTTGACCGTGCCCTTGATCGGCTCGGCGCTCACGCACGAATAGACGTCGCAAACCGGTTTCGTCTTGATGCACTCCGCAGCGAACTTGCGAATCGCCGGCACGAGTTCCTTGCAAAGCGGGGTGTTGAACGGCTTGTCGAGCGCGAGACGGATGACGCGTAATCCCTCGCGCGAAAGCGCCTCGATCGCCGCGTCCGCGAAATCGAGATCCACCGCGAGCGTGCGCTGACGCGGCGAGACGTCGAGCGCGGTCATGATCCTGTCCGCCGGCAATTTCGCAAGCGCCGCTTCGATTTCGCCGGGACGGCGGGATATGACGCTGAGCATCGCCGCCCACGGCAGTCCTCCGTGATTGACCGCCTTGTAGACCGTCCGGTAAATCTCGCGAATCGTCTTCACCCGACTGGGACGATCAAGGGCTTCGCCCGACGCCATCACCGCCGCCAAATCTCCTCCGGCGAGCCCGAACACTCCGTCCGGTTCAAGCCCGCTCGACTTTAAAAGCCGCGACAACCCCGCGCATCCGGCATAGGTCGCGACCAGCGCCTGGGCGTAGGCGCCCGACGAGAAGATATCGGCGTCGTGGCGATAGTAGGAAGCGGGCGGAAACACGAACGACGAGGGAGAGAATTCCTCGTTGTCCTTCATCGCCTCCTCAAGCTCGTCGAACGCGTCTCGACACTCGCGGTACTCGATTGCGAGCTCGCGCAGCATGTCGGGATAGAAGCTGACCACTCCGGGATAGACGAACGCGAGCTTGCCGCCACCCGCTCCCAGAAGATGTTTCTTGAAATAGTAGGTTCCGCTCTTGTCGCGAATACGCGCGGCTCCTCCCTCCAACCGGGAAATCGCCGAGGCAAGCCGCATACGCAGTTCGACAACGTCCCGAGCGATAACCGAAATCGCGCACTCGCCGCGAACGGCGGCGCAAGTGGCGGCGACGTCCTCGAGGCGCGCGCCGCCCACTCTGTCCACGAAGCCGACGATCCGCTTCATCTCCGCGATCAGCGCGGCCTCGTCCTTCGCCGAAACTACGACCAACTCGGTCATTGGCGCGCCTCCGGTTCCTCTTCGAGAAGAATCGCCGCCGAGCGACCCGCGACGTCCGTCTTGCCGATCGGATCGATGGCGTCGAAATTCGCTCCGAGCACCAGCGCACGCCGCGGCGAAGAGCTGTCGCCGTTTATCCACGGCCGCTCCTCGTTGAGCAAGTAGGCGCTGGAAGCGAGCGACGAAACCACCTCCGCCGAGCGCTCGGCCGCGATCTGCGCGGGCAATACCCGGTGATGAAGCGCGAGCGCCGCCTTGATGACGCCCGCGGAAATCGCCGAGCGCAAGGTGTGTCCGATATTGCCCTTGACCGAGCCGACGCCCACCAATTCGCCGCCCGGCCGATGCTCGCCCCAAAGCCGCTGAATCGCCTTGAGCTCGCGCGCCTCCGCCGCCGCGATGCCCGAGCCGTCCGCTTCAACGAGCCCCACGCTCCGAATCGGCGCATCCGCCTCCGCCGCCGCGCGCTCGATAATGGCCGAAGGCGCGTCCTCCGGCGCGTGACCGATGGCGACCGAACGGACGAGCGCGTATATCCGGTCGCGATCGCGCAACGCGTCCTCGCGCCGCTTGAGCACGAAGAACGCTCCGCCCTCGCCGGGAATCGTGCCGTCCTGATCGGCGGCGAAAGGATGAAGCTCCTGGCGCGTGGAAAAGTCGATTTCGCCGGAAAGCCCCTCGATGTAAGCGCGCGAAAACGGCGGCGTGAGCGTGCCGGCGAGGGCGACGTCGGAGCGGCCGTCCAGAAGATCGCTCATCGCGTCCGCCAGCGTGACCGCGCCGCTCAAAATCCCCGAATCCATAATCGTCGCGACGCCCGAGAACGCGCACTCGCGGGCGATCCAGGAGACGAAGCGATAGCCCGCGCCGAGCAGGAAGGAAGCCGCGTTCGGCGGCGGTAGCGAATCGACGAGCTTCCCCTTGACCGCGTCCAGCGATTCCGCGGGCGCATTGGGGAAGAAGCGATGGATGACCTCCATCGTCTGGTCGAGGAAAGTCGTGTGCTGCAGCCAGTTGACCGTCGAGGCGTTGAACGGCGGCGCGTAACCGAGACGGACGCTGCCTCGCGTCGGCTCCGCGGCGTGCGGCTTCATCGAGGCGTCGGCGAGCGCGTCGAACGCGAGCTGGGTCGCGAAGTAAAGGTCCTGGTTCTCGCCGGCGTTGACCTGCCGCGGAAAATTCTGCATCGACGGAACGCAGGCGTAGAGGTCGCCGAGCTGCCCGATTCGGGTCGGGTACGGGCGATCGAACACATTGCGCTCGCCGATGCCGAGTTCGACTTCGGCCGACGGCTTGGTGAGCATGATCCGCCGTGAGCGGACGACGTCCCAAAACGCCGACGCGGAGCTAATCCCGGCGAACCGGCAGCTCATCCCCACTATCGCAACTGCATTGTCCATTTAATTGGCGGAGGGAGGGGGATTTGAACCCCCGATACGGAGATTAGTCCGTATGACGATTTAGCAAACCGTTGCCTTCAGCCACTCGGCCATCCCTCCTAAATCGCGTTAGCGGGTGATATTGTATCAAATGCGCTGCGCGCCGTCAACGAACACCGCCGAGGGTTTCCAGCTCCGGGGATTGATGACGACGAGGTCGGCGATAAAGCCCTTCTCGACCTTGCCGAGCATCTTGCCCCAACCCTGCTCGATCGCCTGGTTCCAGGAAGTCGTGCGCACGAGCTTCGAAAGCGGAATCCCCGTGACTTCATGGACGTTCTTGAGTCCATTGCCCATCCACAGCGTGGAACCCGCGAGATTACCGCCCTTTACAAGCCGCGCCTCGCCGTTCTGGAGCTTCACCTCGAGCCCGCCCATCTCGAACGCGTAGCCGTCCTTGCAGTGCGAGCAACGCAAGGAGTCGGTAATCATCTGCACGTGCGCGAGATCGCGCTTCGTGAAAACGAGCCGCAGCATGTCGTCGCAAAGGTGGATGCGGTCGCAGATTACCTCGGTATTGAGATTGTCGATCAAGAATCCCGCGCCGACCATGCCGATTTCGCGGTGGTGGAGCGGCGTCATCTGGTTGCAGAAGTGGGTCATGTGTCTGAGCCCGTTCTTGTACGCCGCCTTGAGATCCTTGAGTTTCGCGCCGGTATGTCCGCAACTCGGCACGACTCCGAGCTTAAAACACTCCTTGGCGAACTTGGCGCCGCCCTCCGTCTCCACCGCGTAGGAAATCTGCTTGACCGGAAACACCTTGACGATCGCCTTAAGCTCCTTCACATTCGGCTTGCGCACGTACTTCGGGTTCTGCGCGCCGCAGCACTTGACGTTGATGAACGGGCCTTCGAGGTGGATACCGGGAACCTTCGCGTAGGGCGAGCCCGCCTCGACGTACTTCTTCGCGTTCTTCGCCGCGCGGATGAGCTCGCCGTGGCTGACGGTAAGCGTAGTCGGAAAATAGGTCGTGACGCCCTCTTGGAGCTTCGCCTTCGAGATCTCGAAAATCGCCTTCTTGTCCGCGTCGCAAAAATCGTAGGTGAGCGCGCCGTGAGTGTGGACGTCGATGAAGCCCGGCATCACGTACTGGCCCTTGACGTCGACGACTGTCGTATTCTTGTCGGTCTTCGCCTTCATCGGTTTAGTCGTAACCGCCTTGATCTTCTTGCCTTCGATGACAATCGTGGCCTTCTTGAGGTCGACGTCCGGCGAAATCACGTGCGCGTTGACAATAATCGTTTTCATATGTCGCTCCGTTTGGTTTTTGGTTAGGAATATTATATCACAAATTTCCCGTAAAGCGAAAGCCGACGGACCATCCATCCCCGAGCAATCAGTCACCATTCGACCGGTGTGCCTTCGGGCCCGGGAATTTCAGGGATAGTCCGCCGGCAAAGTGAGAACTTCGCACCCATCGTCGGTGATGGCGACGGTGTGCTCGAAGTGCGCCGAAAGCGAGCGATCGCGCGTAACCACCGTCCAGTCGTTTTCGAGGACGTCGGTTTTTTCGCCCGCCTTGGTCATCGCAATCATCGGCTCGATGGCGATCGTCATCCCGGGCCGCAGAACGAGCTTCGTCCCGGGTCGCCCGAAATTCGGCACTTCCGGATCTTCATGCACCGACCGTCCGACGCCGTGCCCGATCCAGTCGCGCACGACGCCGAAGCCCGCTTCCTCGGCGACGCACTGAATTGCGTAGCCGACGTCGCCCAAGTGCACTCCCGGCCCGCAAGCGGCAATCCCCGCCTTGAGGCAACGCTTCGTCGTTTCGACGAGCCGCAAGATTTCGGGATCGCTCACCCCGAGCGCGACGGTACGCGAAGTATCGCCGTTAAAGCCGTCCTTGAAAATGCCGACGTCGGTCTTGACGAGATCGCCCGGCATGATTACGCGATGACGCGAAGGAATGCCGTGGATGACCTCGTCGTTAAGGGAGACGCAAAGATGGCCGGGAAAGCCCTCGTAGTTGTAAAAGCTCGCCCGGACGTTGTGCTTCAGGCAATACTCGACGACGAGATCGTCGATTTCGCCGGTAGTAATCCCGGGCTTGACCGCACTCGCGCAGATGTCGCGGATTTCCGCGCTCATCCGACATGCAGTCCGCATGCGGTCAATTTCGGCCTTGCTCTTTACGTCGACTTTCACATCGCGGCCTTAAACGCCGCCGCGTTCTTCTCCGGCCCCTGATTGCCGTCGATGCGATTAAGAAGGCCCTTCTTCTCGTAGAAGGCGATAAGCGGCTCGGTTTCGCGATGATAGACGACGAGACGATCCTTGACGGTATCGGGGTTGTCGTCCTTGCGAATAACCAGCTTCTCGCCGCACTTGTCGCAAATCCCCTCCACCTTGGGCGGCAGCGCCTTAATGTGGTAGCCCGCCTTGCACTTCGGGCAAGTTCTCCGACCCGCGATGCGATCGGCGATAATGTCGTCGGGAACGTCGACCAAAACCGCCGAGCGAATCGGCGCCTTGATCGATTCGAGGACTTCCGCCTGCGTGACGTTGCGCGGGAAACCGTCCAAAAGCATCGTGACCTCGCCCTCGGTCTCGGAGATAACGTCCTTGATCATGCGCGCGATAAGTTCGTCCGGAACGAGCGCGCCCTTCTCCATATAGGACGAGGCCTCCTTGCCCGCGTCCGTACCCGCGGCGATCGCGCCGCGCAACAGATCGCCCGACGAGACGTGTTTCAAGTTGGCGTTCTCCGACGCGAGACGGCTCGCAATCGTACCTTTCCCCGAACCCGGGGCACCTAAGAGTATTACAATGTTCATAGTGGCGAATATTATATCAAAAATAGCGTCGCCTGTTCGCCCTATTTAAGCTCGAGACCGATTTTAAAGGCGGGGGCGAGCGGCGCGCGAGTCCTTATACCTTTCTCCTCGAACAATCATTAACGGAAACGGATCTTGCGGACCATCTGATGGAAGAAGTCCTTACTCCAGATATCAAGCTCGGACGTATCCATCAGGTATTGGTAAACATCACTCTTGGCGCTTTCAAGATCAAGCGCATCAATCTTCGCGTCAAACGCAGCGAGCAGCTTCTCAGGCGTCGAGACATCTGCCGCCCTATCACTCTCCTTCGCACGTTCTATGAGGTGCGTCAAGTCGAGTTCGACGTGATTGGAAATATACCACACGAGATCGTACCAATCGCGCCCCTTCACGCGCGTCTTCCACTTGCGAAAGAGCGCGGCGGAAACCTTTCCCGCATACAGTCCCGGCAGATCGTAAGCACGCACGAGACAATTCCGCGGAGATTCGAGAACGCACATTTCGGTCGAAAACTTCGGCGGAGGATTGATATCGACCTCAATCTTCACCTTGAGTCGCTTCTCCGTCGTAAAGCCGATGTCGAAGACGTCAGAGGATTCCTTCAGGAACGCACTTTCAATCGCCGAAGGTTGTCCCTTATGCTTCATCTTGATTTCGACATCCTTACCTGCGAGCTTAAACTCCTCGATGACCGCCGGAAAGTAGTCTTCAAAGCGAAAGTTCAAGTCCGGCGCGAGGAGCGAAAAATCCATATCCTCCGAAAACCGCCGCATCCCATGAAGAATACGCAGACAGGTTCCACCGTAAAACGCAGCTCTTTCGAAAAAACCTCCACGCGCCAGCCCCGCAAGCGCGACCTGTTGCATCACCTCATGAATCGCGTTACGCTCGTCTGCAGCATTCGCGCGGCGAAACGAAGCGACCATCGAATCAAACGTTGTCATGAAACATCCTTTCCAAGGCCTTGAAAAGCCCCTCCTTTCGTCCGCATGTCGCATACGCATGCAGGACTTCGAAGTCGGGATTCTCAAGATAATCAAAATCGAAACGCAAATCTTCCTCCAGAAAACTCCGTAGCGTTTTCGGGGATGTCACGCGCAATTTACCCTTGCGCCACAGCGTATCACAAAGTGCCTTCGTCGGATTAGCCATGAGAAAAGCACCGTTCTTCGTTCTCTCACTCTGCACACCGATTCCGAAGACATTCTCGGGCATCTGATAATAGTGGAATTCACCGAGAGGCGTCTTATACTTTTCGCCGTGCTTAAGAACGGCCGAGAGATTCACATAGACGTGCTCGGGAATAAGTCCGTAATGCGCGAGCGCCGTCTCAAAGGAAACATACGATGGCCCGTAAAGCGCGTTCGCAATCACTCCCGGCTCAATAAGCTTCGAAGAATAGTCGGACGAAACGCAATAAAACCCCTTGCGAAGGCGAACGAGTACACCTTCCTTCACAAGGCGCGAGAGCTTCATGTTAATCGCCTCATAATCCGCAAGTTCGCCCTTGAGATCGCCCGCAGTAAACGGAACGCTCTCAAACCGCTCAAGCCACTGATATTGCAATCTACGCACAGGTAACAACTTAATTTGTTATAAACTGTTCGTATTATACCAAATGCTCGTGCGGTGCGTCAACTTCAACGACTCTATTCACCTTCGTTCTTGTCCACCGTCATTCCCCACAGATTCTCCGCACTCCTTCGAGCATGGAGCCGTACCCTACTGTGGCCGCATCATATTTGACGAGAATGGATTTAAACTTTGTCTTCTCGGCCACCGACAGAAACGACATAATCCTGACACCTCTATTTGTCTTTATCTTCAGACAATAGCACATCAACCCCGCGATGGACTGTTTATTAAATTTTGTCCTCATGCGAACCGCATAATCGTCCAGAATTTCCGTGACATAAAACCGCTCCTTCCCTCTTTTTACTTTCAACCGTCCTTCAACGTCATACACCTTAAATGAAATCGGCAATTCCGCAAGACAAAGATTTGCAATAAACAACCCAACGCCAAGTAATCCAATCATTATAACGGCAACCCTCCAATCTACTGCACCACTTACGTAATTTCGCAATACAATATAAGCAACGAACCCCAACGACAAGAGAAGCAAGCAGCACGGAAATAGAATAATCGATTGAGCCAAAAATCGAGCAGCTATCGTTAACCGATAGGCATAAACCAAATGGCCTTCTTCATCTCGTCCGCATTTTCTCATAACAACCTCTTTTTCAAAGCCGTCCGCTAATATAGTTCAATTGGGTTGGCTCCCACTGTGGATCGCATAAGACAAAAACTTTTTAATATCTCCGCACAGCCCGCAAGAATGTCGTCAAAAGTCGCATCAAAGTTACCCGTGTACCATGGATCGGCCACATCGCGCTCTTCACCGACAAACGACATCAGCTTTCGCACCTTACCGCAGTCCTCGGGATAGACCAATCGCTTAAGCTCGGCCATATTGTAACGATCCATGCCGACGATAAGATCGTATTCGTGCGCCTTGGCGGGAGTAAGCAGCCATGCCTTGCGCTGGGTAAAAGGAATCCCCTTTTCAATTAGCTTTTGTCGAGTACCGTAATGAATATCATTGCCTATCTCGTCCGTGTGCATTGCCGCCGAATCAACCGCAACATCATCTATCTCGGCCTTCTTAAGCAGATCCTTCATCACGAACTCCGCCATAGGGCTACGGCAAATGTTTCCGTGACAAACAAAAAGAATCTTCCTCATCCGCCGTTACTCCGCCTTCTCAATAAGTCTTGAGATGGAAGGCCCAGCTGAGACCCATCGAACCGCCTTGCATGGCTAAATTATACCAAAATTTCGCCTTTAGCGCGAAGTCAAGCGAAATGGCAAGCTTACGCCAGTACTTTAACCGGACACATGGGACACACCCTCCTTTTCGCGTCAGAGCTTCGTTTGGCGTACCTAACCACGAAAATCACTCGGCGCACCAACACCTCGCCAACACACGATCACAAGTCAGACAACAACATCAATCCATTACCCAAATATACATAACCAAAACCAGAGATACAATTTGGCATTTCCACAATACAGCTTTCGGATTCGAGGTCTTTAACATAAAAATGATGGCCCAATATGCTACTGACGATCTC
The DNA here is from genome assembly GCA_045599445.1 of Kiritimatiellia bacterium. Taxonomy (GTDB): domain Bacteria; phylum Verrucomicrobiota; class Kiritimatiellia; order RFP12; family UBA1067; genus UBA1067. The sequence continues at coordinate 36,322 of JAZRWB010000063.1, forward strand.
TGAACCACGCCTTCGTTTTACAACCGCATATCGTCTTTTGATCAACCCCATCAATTCCTCCTCGGGCATCAAACCGACACATCCGTTCCTTATAACGGAATTTGTTGCGACATCCAACCCCATATACATACCCTTAGGATTGAAAATCCACAAAACATCGTCATCATCCCAACATATAGTTAGCCTTTCAGAGCTCAATGTATCATACAACCCAAATGCTTGCAATTGTTTCACATTGAAGATATGACAAACATTGCCTTGCCAATCGCAAACAGCAATCTCCCCATTAGGCTTAACAATAGAAAAGTATCGCCTAGACAAGCTACCTTTAAACGACGACAATGCCAATGCATCCCCTATCGTTCTTATATCAAGAGGTAAAAATCGATAATCTCCTGACGATGTGTTAACAATGGCGATACTACTGCCACCCGCATTTTCAAACTCTACATTGACAACAACAGATGTCGAACTTGACCACATAAACGACTCATCATTGGATAGCGTTGCACCACAACCTAAAGGCATTATGATTCTTTTAACATTCCCAATCCGATTACCATTGTTAAGAGTAGCTATGCATAGGTCTTGAGACCATGTCGTGCTCTTGTGCTCGGCATCTGCTTTAGAATCCCAGAAGATAATCTTCCCCGAACAAACAGAAAACTGATGTGGGCTAAGGTATATATAAGGCGCAAATGAAACACATCGAAGAGTGGCATTTGTATCGTACACTCTTATAACACTTCTGTCGTTTCCATTGTCGCAACAAGAGCTATACCTATTCTGAAGAGTCGCAAACGTGCCACCAGATTGACAAGGCGAACTTTCTGCGATTTCCCGTGTATAATTAGAAGCAGCATTCCTAATTTCCGTTACACTACCACTATTCATGTCAAAAATTCGAACTTTACGTTCGGATAACGAGCATCCTATGCAAAACACACAGAGAACAGCAAATGTTGTTAACATGAGAATCATCAACTGCTTCATTGTGCACAACCTCCTTCGCTCTTCTTCACCCACTTGCAATCTTTCTTGGGGCATGTCAAGCAACAATTCGATGTCCATTTCAGCACGTACTCCAAAGTAAGTTCCTTAGCGTCATCCCAAGCTTTATTATCTTCATCTGGTGCCGTACCATCAAAAATATGTCCTCCCTTCCACCAACGATACCCTTTCTTAAAATGAGTATAATAATCCTGGGCTTGATGCATTGCACTTTCAAACGCATCTGCATCACATACAGAAATCGCAGACTTAATCTTACTAAGGCTTTCAGGCAAATCTTGGAAGTGTCGCCGAGGCATGAGAACCGGATTAGTCCATCCGTGATCTTCCTTTGTATAATCAAATAGACACTCCGTACCATTATTCGGAAATTGGGAATGCCCATTAAATTCCGATGGTACTTTAATGTATTCATCACATACAACAACAAAGTAGTATTCCATACCTATATGGCGAACTTCTTCATGCGACTTCACACATTTCAATTCATACCCATCTCCAAACAATCCATACCTATCATAAAAATCAACAGATCTATTGGCAATAAATTCGTACAAAGACTTACAATCATACTCACCCGTAAAATCCCTTTGCATCCACCTTCCCATCACCGGCTCGTAGTGGCGATAGTTGTAGTAGACAGTCGCGCTGGCATCGTCGGCGTACTCGCTGGAGAAGCGCCAAGGGTTGATGGCAGAGAAATCGTACGCGGCGATGCCGCCTTGCCGCACTTGCGCGGTCACCTCGCCGAATGGCGCGTATTCGTAATGGGCCGCGACGCCGTTGGCGCGGGAGAAGTGGACGACTTCCGAGACGTTCTTGTTGCCGTCGTGCGTATAGAAGAGCGCGTAGGTCTGTCCGGGGACGCGGTACTGCATGAACATCGGGCGGGTAGCGGCGGGCTCCGTCGGATCCCACTCGAAGAGCTCGGTGATCGCATTGTTCGCGCCGTTCAATCGCTGGATGCAAAGATAGCCGTCGTAAACGAATTTCTGGTGCTTGTTCGTAACAACCGAAGAAAGTTGATCGTCGCTCACCGTCTCGATGTATTCGACGCGGCGACCCATGCGGTCGAACTTCATCACGATATTTGTCGTGCCGCAAGTCCAAGAC
>JAZRWB010000064.1:0-14252 GCA_045599445.1 Kiritimatiellia bacterium
CTGCTGGTATCAACGGGAGTTTCTGGTGTTCATAACGAGATTTTCCGTTGTTCATAACGGAAGTTTCTGGTGGTAGTAACGCCTTTTTCTGGTGTACCAAATTGACCGAAAAGTGATAGGTACGACTTTTCGCCTAAGCAAACGTCAGCCCGAGCAGTCGACCATGTCCATATATGGAGACATCAATCTCCATGTATGGAGAGGGTGCATGTCCATGTATGGACACGCCGATCTCCATATATGGACACCTACCATGTCCATGTATGGACATTGCGATCTCCATACTAGGAGATTGAGCTGTCCATATATGGAGATTCGCCCCTCTCACCAGTAAGGTCGCGTCGGGCCGCCTACGCAACTTTCAAGTCGTAGGTACGACTTTTCCCCTCGATAAAAGCCTAATACAAAGACGCGACTCCTTGCGGAATCGCGCCTTTGTTGTGCTTTCGAGTTTTGAAAGCTTACTTCGCGATGACGCGAGCCATCTCGAGCACCTTGTTCGAGTAGCCCCACTCGTTATCGTACCACGCGCAAATCTTGACGAACGTCGGATCGAGCTGGATGCCCGCCTTGACGTCGAAGATCGAGGTGCGGCTGTCGTTGCGGAAGTCGGTCGAGACGACCGCTTCGTCGGTATAGCCGAGAATGCCCTTGAGCTCGCCCTCGCTGGCTTTCTTCATCGCCGCGCAGATTTCCTCGTAGGTCGCCGGCTTCTCGAGCTCGGCGGTGAGGTCCACAAACGAAACGTCGCTCGTCGGAACGCGAACCGACATGCCCGTGAGCTTGCCGTTGAGCGCCGGAAGAACCTTGCCGACCGCCTTGGCCGCGCCCGTCGAGGACGGAATCATGTTCTCGAGGATGCCGCGGCCGCCGCGCCAATCCTTCTTGGACGGACCGTCGACCGTCTTCTGCGTCGCCGTGGCGGCGTGAATCGTGGTCATGAGACCGCGCTTGATGCCGAAGGTGTCGTTGAGCACCTTCGAGATCGGCGCGAGGCAGTTCGTCGTGCAGGAGGCGTTGGAGATGATGTCCTGACCGGCGTAGGTCTTGTCATTGACGCCGTAGACGAACATCGGGGTCGCGTCCTTGGAAGGCGCGCTCATGATGACCTTCTTCGCACCGGCGGTGATGTGCTGACGGGCCTTGGCGTCTTCGAGGAAGAGGCCGGTCGACTCGACGACGATCTCGGCGCCGACTTCGTTCCACTTGAGCTGGGTCGGGTCCTTCTCCGCGGTAAGGCGAATCTTCTTGCCGTCGCAGATCATGGTCGAACCCTCGACCTTGATGTCGTGCTTGAAGATACCGTGCACCGAGTCATACTTGAGCATATACGCCAGATAATCGGGATCCAAGAGGTCGTTGATGCCGACGATCTCAATGTCATTGGCGAAGTTCTCGACCGCAGCGCGGAACACCATGCGTCCGATACGACCGAATCCGTTAATACCTACCTTGATAGCCATTTTTTGTTACTCCTTTTGGTTGAATTGTTGATGATTGAGTTGATGATTACGCTTTCTTGACCTTACCGTTCTTAAGGCAACGCGCGCACACCGTCATGCGCTTCGTATTGCCCTTACCGTCGGTCGTGCGGATTGTCTGCAGATTCGGCAGGAAACGACGCTTCGTAATTCCCGTCGTATGCAGACCAATGCCGCCTTTGTACTTCGGCGAACCCTTGCGGACGACGACGTTGCCGACCGAAGGACCCTTGCCGCAAATTTCGCAAACTCTGGACATTTTTCAGTTTCCTTTCGTTTATCAGTTGGCTTCGCCGGGTTGCCATTCGACGTTCGCGAAAGCGTTGTCGAACGCGGCGGAAAGTCCGCCGAGGTTGTCGCCGCCGGAGCTCTTGACGCTCTTCGACTTCGACTCGCCGGAAGCTTCCTCGACGAGCGACTTGACTTCCTCTTCGCTCATCGTCATCGCGCGAATCGAAAGTCCGATACGACGCTCGGCGCGATCGACCTTGACGACGCGGGCCTCGACATCCTGACCGACGTCCAGCGCGTCCTTGACCTTCTCGACGCGCGCGTCGGAAATCTGCGAGATGTGCACGAGTCCGTCCACACCGTCCTCGAGTTCGACGAAAGCGCCGAAGGACGCGATCTTCGAGACCTTGCCCTTGACGACCGAGCCGACGGGGAACTTCTTCGCGATTTCGTCCCACGGATCCTCCTGGGCCTGCTTGAGGCCGAGGGAGATGCGCTGCTCCTTCGGGTTGACGTCGAGAACGACCGCCTCGACCTCCTGACCCTTCTGCAGGCACTCCGAAGGATGATTGATCTTCCGCGTCCAGCTCATATCCGAAACGTGAATCATACCGTCGATGCCGTCCTCCAGCTCGACGAACGCGCCGTAGGCGGTGAAGTTGCGGACGACGCCCTTCACCTTCGAACCGGCCGGGAAGCGCTCCTGAACGGTATCCCACGGATTCGCCTGCGTCTGGCGGATGCCGAGCGCGATCTTCTGGTTCTCCACGTCAACCGCGAGCACCACGACCTGCACCTCGTCGCCGACGGAAAGCATATCCGAGGCGCGCGCGACGCGCTTGGTCCAGCTGAACTCGCTGATATGGACGAGACCCTCGATTCCGGGGGCGATTTCGACGAACGCGCCGTAGGCGGCGAGATTGACGACCTTGCCCGAAACGCGCGAACCGACGGGGAACTGCTCCTGAATCGTGCTCCACGGATTGGTCTGGGTCTGCTTGAGACCGAGCGAAATGCGCTCGCGCTCGCGATCGACGTCGAGTACCATGACGTTGATCTCCTGCCCGACCTTCAAAAGTTCGCTCGGGTGCTTGATGCGACCCCAGCTCATGTCGGTGATGTGCAAAAGTCCGTCCAGACCGTCGAGATCGACGAACGCGCCGAAGTCGGTGATGTTCTTCACGCGGCCGAGGCGAATCTCGCCCTTCTGGAGCGTCGCCATAAGCTCCGCGCGCTTCTCCGCGAGCGTGCCCTCGATGAGCTCGCGACGCGAAACGATGAGGTTGCGACGCTCGCTCGAAATCTTGATGACCTTGAAATCGAAGGTCTGACCGACGTAGGGTTCGAGCTCCTTGACCGGAGTGACGTCGACCTGGCTGCCGGGAAGGAACGCCTCGATGTCGTCGACCGCGACGAGCAAGCCGCCGCGCACCGCCGCCTTGATCGTACCGGTGACGACGCAACCTTCGACGTAACGCTCGAGAATCTTCTCCCAACGGATCTTTTCGTCGGCGCGACGCTTCGAAAGCTCGACCATTCCGGTCTTGTCGTCTTCGAGCTTGACGATCATGACGGTAACCTTGTCGCCCGCCTTGACCTCGGCGCCTTCGCCGAATTCTCCGATACCGATCACGCCGACCGACTTGTAGCCGATATCGACGAAAACATCGTCGTCCTTGACCTGGGTAACGGCGCCTTCAACCAGCGCACCGTTTCTGAATTTCGACTCCTGACCCGCGCTCGCGAGGATTTCCGCCATCGCCGAGGACTTCGCTTGGGGAGCCGTGGGCTTTCTAATAGCCATGTTGTATTTCTTTATTTGGTTTGTTCAAGATCGCGGTTTTCCGCCGCGTCCGCCCCGTCTTTGGGCGCGGAAGCATGAATTATAGCAAAACCGCACCCGTCGCGTCAACGGGTGCGGTTAGCCGGTCAAAGCCGCCTGTTACCTTAGCGATTAGTGGCGTACAAGGGACCGAAGTTCTTGCACGCGCGATAATCCGCGCCGGTCGGGTCGTCGGACGCACCGAAAAGCCCCCAGCAATGCGGCTGGAAGACCTGGTTTTCGGGCACGTTGTGCATCGCGACCGGAATGCGGAGCATCGAGGCGAGCGTAATGAGGTCCGCGCCGATGTGGCCGTAGGCGATTGCGCCGTGATTCGCCGCCCAGGCGTTCATCACCGAATAGACGTCCTTGAAGAAGCCCTTGCCGGTGAGGCGTGGCGTGAACCACGTGCACGGCCACTCGGGGTTGGTGCGCTCCATAAGCGTCTTCTGCTGCTTGGGATCGAGCGTAACCGACCAGCCCTCGGCGATTTGCATTACCGGACCCTGACCCTTGACGATCGAGATGCGAATCATCGTCAGCGGCATCCCCTTCGGGGTGAGGAACGACGAGCTGAACCCGCCGCCGCGGAAGTACTCGACGCCCGCCGGAACCCACTTCGTCGCCTTCAAGGTGTTGTCGATGTCCTTGTCGGAAACCTCCCACCAGTTCTTGAAGACGCTCTTGCCCTTCTCCTTCATCTCGCCCGCCGCGTCGAGGCAGCAGCTGCCCGAATTAAGGAGATGGATGATGCCCGCCTTCGCGTCCTTCGGAAGTCCCTTGCCGGTGGCGCGCTTGACGGCCTTGTCCGACCAGTAGGTGCGAACGTCGGCGAACATCGACGCCTTGTTGGTAAGTAGCCACATTAGAAGCATGCAAATGCCGTTTAGGGAGTCGTTCTCGGTCGCGAGAATCTGGGGCATCTTCTTGCCGTTCCAGTCGAAGGAAGTGTTGCACATCACCTCCGCGACGTCGCCGTTCGGCCAGTGGTCGGTCCACTGACGCTGGCCCTGGAAACCGCCAGCGATCGCGTTGCGGCCGACCGCTTCCTCGCCGAAGCCCATTTCCTTGAGCTTGGGATTGCCCGCCATCATATCGCGGACGATAATCGCCATCTTGGCGATGAACTCCCAGTCCTTGTCCTTGGCGGCGCGGCTCTTCTGAATCTTGGGCGGATTGTAGTCCTTGCCCTCCTTGAGATTCTTGCGCATCCACTTAATCGCCTTTTCGTATTCGGCCTTGTCGTAGATGCCCTCTTCGATGCGACGGAGAATTTCGCACTCGTCCATGTTCTCGGGCGCGATGCCGAGATAATCCTGCATGAAGTCGACGTCGACGAAGCTACCCGCAATGCCCATCGCGGAAGAGCCGATCGAGAGATAGCTCTTGCCCTTCATCATCGCGACCGCAAGACCCGCCTTGGCGAAGCGCAGGAGCTTCTCGGCGACGTCGGCGGAAATCTTCGCGGACTCGTCGCGATTCTGCACTTCATGGCCGTAGATTCCGTAGGCGGGCATTCCTCGCTGGGCGTAGCCCGCGAGCATGCAGGCGAGATAGACCGCGCCGGGGCGCTCCGTTCCGTTGAAGCCCCAAACCGCCTTCGGCATCGTCGGATCGAGATCCATCGTCTCCGTACCGTAGCACCAGCACGGCGTCACCGAAAGGGAAACGCCGACGTTGTTGTCGCGGAACTTGTTCGCGCACATCGCCGCCTCGAAGCGCCCGCCGATCGTGGTGTCGGCGATAACGCACTCGACCTTGGAGCCGTCGGGATAGCAAAGGTTATCGGAAATGAGCTTCGCCGCCGCCTTTGCCATGTCCATCGTCTGCTTTTCGAGCGACTCGCGAACTCCGCGCCGCCGTCCGTCGATAATCGGGCGAATGCCGATTTTAGGGAAACCGTTGTGGGTGAATACCGTCTGAGCCATAATGTACTCCTTTGATTTGTGGATTACTTGAGGTAAACTTCAATTACGGGAACTACGCTATCGGGCTTCGTCGCCGGAATGGTGAAGCCGCCCTGACCGCGACGAACCTCCGACCCATCGTGCAAAAACTGCGCGTAGCCGACCTTGTCGATGAAATCGACCGGCAAGAAGCCGCCGCTGGGATACTTGACGAGGTGAACGTAGAGGCGTTTCGTCGCGGAATTGTAGGTAAGGAGCGTGCCGTCGGGCGCCTTGAAATCGGCCGGCGCCTCGCCGCAACCGTAAATCGAACGCGAATTGAAATGCATCCACTTCTCGAAGCCCGCGAGCCGATCCTTCGCCCGCCAATCGAAATCGCCGCGACCCGTGGGACCGACGTTCATAATGAGGTTACCGCCAAAGGAAACGGAATGAATCAAAAGTTCCAGAAGTTGCGGAACACTCTTCCACGAGCTTTGATCGCGATGGTAACCCCAGCTACCCGAAAATGTCTGACAAGTTTCCCAATAAACCGGCTTACCGCGCACTTTTGGGTGTTCGGAGACTTTCGTCTGCTCGGGCGTCGTAAAATCCCAACCGTCGTCGGTCTCCTTAAGCCCGAGTCGGTCGTCCACGATAATCCCGGGCTGCAAAGTCCGCGCCAATTTCAAGAGTTCAACCGCATTCCAATCCCGATAGGTTTTACCGAAGACGGGATGCGTGGGCGTAAAGTCGAACCAGATGATGTCGATCTTGCCGTAGTTCGTCAACAGCTCCCTGACCTGCGCGAACATGAATGCGCGAAAGCGCTCCATATCGCGACCCTCGTTGAGCTTCTCTACTTCGGCTTCAAGTTCCTCGCCCTTCACGCCCGCGCGATCGAGCTTGGTGAAAAGCGGATGGTGCAAATCGACCTTGTAATCGGGATGGTGCCAGTCCATGAGCGAGAAGTAGAAGCCGACCTTCAAGCCCTCGGCGCGGCACGCTTCGACGTATTCCCTTACGAGATCGCGTCCGAAAGGCGTATTGGTAATCTTGTAGTCGGTAGTCGCCGTGTCCCAAAGGCAAAAGCCCTCGTGGTGCTTCGAGGTGAGGACGATGTATTTCATCCCCGCCGCCTTGGCCGCCTTCGCCCACTCCCGCGCGTTAAAGAGATCCGGATTGAAGCGCTTGAAGTATTCGTCGTAATCCGCGTCGGAAATCGACTCATAGCTCTTCACCCACTCGTGCCGCGCGGGCATCGCGTAAAGGCCGAAATGAATGAACATTCCGAAGCGATCGTGCGTCCACCAGGCCATGCGCTCCGCCTTCGCCGCCTCCGTCTCGTCGCTTAGCTTAAGCGGAAGCTCGCCTTTCACTTCATTGGCGAAAGAAAAGAGCGAAAACGCGACGCAAATCGCGAAGAGAAGTTTCTTCACTTCACCATGTCCTTCCGCTTGTTGAATACGAGCGCGTAGACGAGAACGACCGCAAAGCAGATCGCCGGGACGATAAAGCTCGCGCGAAGCGACATTTGCGAAAGTTTGAGATTGGCGTCCCAAGTGCTCGCGAAGGAAGCGGTAAGCTTGCACCAAACGCTGTCGTTGTGGCCGATAATGTCGGCCATCCACGGCGTGATGATCGCGCCGCCCAAAATCGCCATAATAAGACCCGATGCACCGAGCTTCACCGCCTTCTGGTCGAGCCCGCCGAGGGCGATGCCGTAAATCGTCGGGAACATAAGCGACATGAAGCCGCTCATCGCGACGAGGCAGACGATATTCCAGCTGAACGGCAACTTGCCAATGGAGAAAACGACCTCGGTCGGAAGGTACATGACGCCGAAGCAGGAGAGAATCGCCCCCACCGCGAAAAGCGCCATCATCCGCGCGGGGTTGAAGTACTTCATGAGGAACGTCGCAATCCAGCGCGCCGCGATGAAAAGCGAAATCGCGATCGTGTAGTAAATCGCCGCGGTCGCCGGAGTAACGCCGAGCTCCTTCTGGCAATAGACGTTAAGCCAGGTCCACGCCGCGATCTGCACGCCGACGTAGAAGAATTGGGCAATGACGCCGGCCCAATAGCGCGGGGTTTTGAGAAGCGTACCGAGCATGGCGCGATAGTCCTTCGCGATTACGATGTAGACTACCGGCCCCGCGACTCCGCAAAGAACCCACGCTATCTTGTCCATTTCGGGGAAGATGAAATAGAGAACGGTCATCGGCACGATCGAAAAGACGAGCGCCGTCACGACTCGACCGAGCGCTTTCGCGGTAACGCCGGTTTCGCCTTGCCGCTTGCAGAGGAAGAAAATCCAAATCGCCGCCGCAATCGCGCAAAGCCCGACGTAGGGCGCGCATACCCAAAAGAGCTCGTTGTGGATAATGCCTTGGCGCGTGACCTCGTCCATTAGCGCACGTTCATCGGCGGTCGCCGGATTGAGATGGGAGAGAATGAGCTGCTGGGCGAGAACGATGCCGATCATCGACCCGACGGGATTGAACATCTGCGCGAAGTTGAGCCGCCGCACGGCGGTGTCCTCGTCACCGAGCGAAAGGACATAGGGATTGCACGTCGTCTCCAAAAGCGAGCACCCGCCGGCAACGATGAAGATCGCGATAAAATAGATGTCGAAAGACTGCGCGATGCACGCGGGAATGTAAAGGAGCGCGCCCGCAATGTAAATTCCGAGGCCTATCAGCACGCCCTTCCGATAAGAAAGCTCTTCGGCGAGCACGGCGGCGAAGATCGCCAACACCGCGTAAGCGCCGTAGAACGCCACTTGCACCAGCCCCGCCCTGGACTGATCCATCGTGAATATGCGCTGGAACGCCGGCACGAGATTGTCCGTCATGTTGTTGAGGAGGCCCCAAAGCGCGAAGCAGCTCACCAACATTACGAAAATACCGACCGACCCCTTGCTTAATATACTTTTCTTCATGGGTCTATTATATCAAAACCATGCGCTTATTTCCACACCGCGCGGCAATACACTCCGCTAGGGCATGAAATCGAGGCGCTTTCGAGAAGCATCTCGCCCGCTTCGACGGTTGCGTCAGGAAAGAGCTGCGAAAGGATGTTTTCGGCGACGCGTACCGAAAGACCCGGCGTATGACTTGAAAAAAGAACGAACGCCGGACGATTGCTCAAAAGCGATTTGACGAGACTCAGCGTCTCCTTCAAGTCCTTCTCGATCTTGTACATCTCCCCGCCAGCGCCGCGTCCGAACGACGGCGGATCGAGGATAATCGCGTCATACCGCCTCTCGCGACGAAGCTCGCGCTTCATGAATTTGTGGGCGTCGTCCACGATCCAGCGAATGGGGTGATCGGCAAGGCCGTTCAGCCGCGCGTTTTCCCGCGCCCATTCGACCATTCCCTTCGACGCGTCCAAGTGGCACACTTCCGCTCCGCCCTGCGCCGCCGCCATCGTCGAACCGCCAGAATAGGCGAAGAGATTGAGAACGCTACCGCGCGCGTGTTCGCGAATCCACTTCCATTGCGCGCGCTGTTCGGGAAAGATTCCGAGGTGACCGAAGTCCGTGCCGCCGAGTTTGAACTTCACTCCCGCCGTTTCGATTGTCCACTCCTTGGGAAGATTGCCGCGTCCGTGCCAACGGTTTCCGTCCTCGCGATCGAACGACGCGTCCGCGCGCTCCCACTTCGCCAATGCGAGCGCGGGTCGCCACATCGCCTGCGAACACGGCCGCGCGAGAATGTGTTTTCCGAAGCGCTCCAGCTTCCGGCCGTCCCCCGAATCCAAAAGCTCGTAATCTTCGACCATCTACGCGCCGACGACTTCGTCGAAATTCACGGTTTCCGGCACCGACGGCAGGCATTCGCCGTTCTCCATCGCCTCCTTGAGCTCGCGCGCCTTGTCTTCGTCGTACCACCAATAGGTGAAAATGCAGTCCTCGTCGGAATACTTGCCGAGAACGGCCTCGGGCATCCCGAACTTGTTCCAATAAAGAAGCCGCGTCGTATCGGTCTGCCAAAGGAACGCGTAAGGGCACTCCGACGCGACGAGTTCGTCGATCTTCCGATACGCCGCCTGACGCTCGGCCACGGTTTCCATCGTCTTCTCGCGCTCGATCAGCTCGTCAACTTCCTTCGACTTGAATCCGACGATGTTGTTCGACCCCTTCCGATCCGCCTCCGACGAGGCGAACATCGTTTCGGGATTCTTGAAGATGTTTGCGCCCCAGCTCGCCCAGGTCATTTCGAAATTAAAGTCGTCCATATCGCGCATCCATCCCGCGAAGTCCTTGCGGGCGATGTTCATCTTGATGTTGCACTGCGCGAGGGCGTGATTGTAGAGCGCGAAAAACTTGTCCTCGCTCGCCACCCGCGAAAGCATGGTGAACTCGAAGCCGTTTTCGTAGCCCGCCTCCTTCAAAAGCGCCTTCGCCTTCTCGATATTGAACTCGTAGAACGGATTCTCGCACGGCGTTTTAGCGTCGTAAAGGTCGGCGTAGTAGGAGTTGAGGAGAAAATACTCGTTGTACATCATCGTGCGATTCATCGTTTCGCGATCAACGAGGTACGACATCGCCCTACGAACGCGAATGTCGTCGAACGGTTTCTTGCGCACATTCATCGCAAAGCCCTGGAAGCCAATCGGGTTGTGGTTCTTCACCCGCCGCTTGACTATCCAGTTCTTGTCGAACTTGTCGCCATAGGTCTCCTGCGTCATGATGCGCGCGGTATAGGCGGGATAAACGTCGATCGCCCGCTTCTTGAGTGCCTCGAAGGCGTTCTCCATGTCCATGTAATAGCGCATCACGATTCGGTCGAAGTTGCAGACGTGTTTGCAACTCGGCATGTCCCTACGCCACCAGTTCTTCACCCGGGAGAACTCGGTTTCGACCTGCTCGGCGACGCGGCTCAGCTGATAAGGCCCGCCCACCGGAGCGTTCAACAGATCAAGCTTGTTGAAGTCGCACTTCTCGAAGGCGTGCTTGGGCATAATCCAGAACATTCCGCAGTGAATAATGTCGCGCCAATCCTTCGAAGAGCCACCCTTTTTGCGGAAGCGAACCGTCTTGGAATCGAGAACTTCGGGGCTTTCAAAACCTCCCAGCAAAACCTTCCACGCGCCCGTGTCGCTCGTCTTGGCCGTAACCGCGTCAAAAGTCCACTTCACATCGTCGGCGGTCACTTTCACGCCGTCCGACCAATAGGCGTCGTCGTCGATCACGAAGACGAACTCGTTGCCGTCGTCGGAAACCGCCCAACGACGAGCGAGCGAGGGAACGAACTCCAGCGTTTGAGTATCGACGCCGATCAAATTCTCGTACATGAGATCGAACGTCATCTTCGTGTAGGTGTTGTTGTCCACATACGCGTTGAAGCTTTTCGGCGGCTGCGAACCGTTGAAGCGAATCGTACCGCCCTTGCGCGCGTGAGGATCGGCGACCGGATCGGGGGTGTCGCGCCAATCGAGCGCGGGGTGCCAGGTAAGCGCGGCGAGCATAAGCGTCTTAAGTAGAATCGTCATCCTTCCCTCTCCGTGGGAATTCCCCACTCTTCGAGTTTTCCGGCGATCCAATCGAAGGATTTTTCGTGCATTTCCCGTGCCTTGGCGCAGGGAATGAGCGGCCCTGCCGCAATACGGATGTCCTTCGAAGTGTCAACCGGTCCGAAATCCCTGAAAACTCCCTTCAGTATTCCCTTCTTCCGCATCGGCTGGCACCGCGTGTCGACCGCAATCGGCACAATCGGCACTCCCGCGCGTTCGGCGAGTTTCGCGCCAATCGAGGAATATTGGACGCGGCTGAAAACGTCGGCGCGCGTCCCCTGGGGAAAGATAAGAAAGCTGTCGCCACCCGCGATACGCTCGCCACCGATCTTGAGAATATTCACAAGATCCTCGCGCGGCGACTTGCGCCCGATCGGCACCATCCGCATATGCTCCGCCGCCTTTTCGAGAAACGGCAAATGGGCGAGCGACGCCTTCGCAACGTAACTGAAAGGCCCGAACGACAGCAAAATCGGCGGCAAAACTATCGTCTCGGTCGTGGACATGTGATTGGCGAGATACATAACCGGACCGGAATAGGCGAGTCGATCCTTGAAGCCCTCGACGATAACGTTCATTCCCAACTTTTCGGGAGTGCGCACCGCGGCGAAGCAAAACTCCGCCCAAACGTCGGTGGTTAGCCGTCCGAACGGCTCGGCCAACGCGCACGCCGGAAACACATGGGTCACGCCCAGTGTGTAACGCAACGTCGTCAACGCACCCGGCTTGGCGCGTTTTGCCGCCCGGCATTCCGCTTTCGTCCGATACTCCCCGGTTTCGCGCAAACGCGCCTGAAACTCAGTTAGCGACGTCGCCCGCTTCTTCATCGCTCTCTCCGGACTTCGCCGCCGCCGCCCGCGCCTCTTCCGCGGCCTTCTTCGCCTCTTCGAGACGTTGCCGCATCTCGTCTTTCATTACCTGCAATTGCTGACGCTGTTCTTCGGCCCGCGCCTCGCGTTCGGCTTCGCGTTCCGCCTCACGACGGGCGCTTTCCTCCGCGAGTTGCTTGGCCTTTTCGTCGGCCTGGCGCTGAAGATCGCGCTCGCGCTGCATTCGCCATCCGCGCACCGACCGACCGCGAGCGAGTCCATCCGTCGTAGGCGTTCCCGCTTGCGATTCGGTCGCGCTCGCCGTCGAAACTTTGCCGCCGCCTTTCGCGGAATCGTCACCGAGCGACAACGTAAGATCCACTCCGTCCTTGACGATGACCATCGTCGCCGACTCGGGATCGACGCTCTCCACCGTCCAACCGCCGGCGCTTTCGCCTTCCTTGATGAAGTAGTGCTTGGGCGCGCTCTGAACCGAATTGTCGGTGAATCCGACTTCGACCTTGCCATCGCTCATTACGTTGATTACCGAGAAATGAATCGCGCTTTTAAGCGCTTCCTGCTCCTTGGTCAATTCCTTGTCGGAAGTCTTGGCGACCTCGCTCGGCAACTTCGACGCATCGAAGCCGCGCGGCAATGCACCGAACATTTGGCGATCGATAACCGACTGATATCGTTCAATCGGTTGCTTCTCGGCCAACGCCACAAACGCCAGAAGCGCAATCGTCGGGAGCAAAGCTTTCTTCATCGCCTTCATTATACCAAAATCAGAAGAAAAGGTCACGCTCGCCGCGGCAAGTCGCCTCGTATTGTTTCAAAACCGTGGGATAGAACTTGGGCAGCCACTCCTTGATGCCGGCGAGTTCCTTCTCGATGAGTTCAAGTCCAATCGCCCTCGTCTCCTCCGAGGCGAAGTCATCGAGCCATTCGCGGAAGGTCAAAACCGCGTTGATCTTGCAAAACTTCCCTTCGCGTCCCGTCTTAAGCGCATCCATGATGCATCCGCCCGTCCGTCCGCAACGATAACCCGCGGTGCAGAACGAGGTAATCGTGCCGCGACTCGCGAGGTAACGAACCATCTCGTCAAGCGAACGATTGTCACCCAGCATGAACTGCTGACGTTCCTTCTCCTGATGCGCCTCGGTCGCGAAATCGCTGTAACCCTTGATCGCGATATTGGACGAGCAGTCAAGTTGGGTCATGCCGTGGTCGAGGACGCGATTGCGGCTCGCGGGAGATTCGCGCGCAGTCACGATCATTCCCGTATAAGGCACGGAAAGCCGCGCCAGAACGAGAATTTTCGCGAAAGTCTCGTCGTCGATGAGCCACGGCGACTCCTCGGGCACTTTCGTTCCGCTCGCCGGTTCGAGCCGAGGAAAGGACAGCGTATGCGGACCGATGTTGTACCACTTTTCGAGATCGCGCGCATGAAGCACGGTCGCCAAAAGCTCGAATCGCCAATCGCAAAGCCCGTAGAGAACTCCAAGCCCCACATCGTCCACGCCCGCTTCGAGGCAACGGTGAAACGCGGTAGTGCGCCAATCGTAGTCGCCCTTGACGCTCCAGGCGGGATGCATCGACTCGTAGAGCTTGCGGTTGTAGGTTTCCTGGAAAACCTGAAAAGTGCCGATTCCAACCGACCGCAAAACCTTCAAATCGGCGATTGGTAGCGGCGCGGCGTTCACATTCACGCGACGGATCCCCACCTTGGCGCCGCTCTTGGGCGCCTTGACGAGGTGGTTGTAGCAAGTTTCGATCGTTTCGGCGATGTACTCGGTGGAAGTCGAGGGATGTTCGCCGTAGACCGCGATGAGCCGCTTGTGACCGATTCTCCCGGCGACGACGTCAATCTCCTCCTTGAGCTCGTCCATTGTAAGAACGCGCCTTTTTTGCAAGGCGTTGCCTTCGCGAAAACCGCAGTACTTGCATCCGTTGACGCAAAGATTGGAAACGTAGAGCGGCGCGAAAACGACGATGCGATTATCGTAGACCTTGCGCTTGATTCGATCCGCCGCCGCACGCATCTCCTCGAAAAGCGCGGGATCGGACGACGCCGCCATAAGCACGGCGGTTTCCTCGGCCTTCAACGTTTCGCAAGTCGATTCGGATTTGGCGATGATTTCGCGTACACGCGTCGGGTCGGCCGGCTTTTCGGCGATCTCGGAAATGCAACGGTTGATGAACGCCTCGTCGATGAAATGCCTGCCGCCGGGAAAATACTTTCCGACCTCGGAGCGGATTATAAAATTCTTGGTGTAATCCGCCGCGTCCTTGAATTTACGAATACTGGATACGTCTGCCATATGTAAGCGCGTATTATACCATAATGCGCACTATTTGAAGGCATAAAAAAGCCGGCGGCGTCCTACTCTCGCACGGGCGAGTCCCGCACTACCCTCGGCGATGGAGCCCTTGACTTCCGTGTTCGGAATGGGAACGGGTATGACAACTCCTCTATGGCCACCGGCAAAAAACCGTTAGTTGGGAA
>JAZRWB010000065.1:0-23094 GCA_045599445.1 Kiritimatiellia bacterium
GTCGACGGCATCGTTCTCGACGCCTGGCATTTCAGCGGCGTAGAGGAGATCGAGCAGAAGCTTAAAGGGGTCTGCTGACCTCTGTTGTTATTCCGCTAACGGGCATTTGTTGATGATGTCTATAGGGTTGACGCATTGTGCTTAGAGCGCAAAAATGATACAATATATGTGTTTTCTACTCAGGGTAACTATGCCTTGAAACGGAAAGCGAGGTACGGGATGGCAACATCAAGCATAACGGTTAGGTCGAGAAGGGGGGTTGACAATGGCATTGGCGATTAGCAATATTTCCGTGCTGACGGGTGAAGCTGCGGAGCGTTTTGTGCGCATGGCCGAAGAAGCCGAGCGCAATCGCGGGTGCATTGACTTTTCCAAGGAGCGTGAAGAATAAGACAATCCTAACAATGCAACGGACGAAGCAGGACATTTCTGCCCTGATTGAGAGGGGCGAGACATTCCATCTGGAATGCAAAAGGGCGCAAGGCGGTTTGCCGGGAAGCCTTTGGGAGTCCTATTCTGCGTTTTGCAATACCGATGGTGGAATCAGCGACTGCCGCAACAAGGAATTGCAGAAGATGTTCCAGTTCCTTGGCTACTCCGAGAAGGCCGGTTCGGGTTTCCCGAAGATATTCATGGGAACCGATGAGCAGCACTGGGCGCGACCGACGATTCGTGAGGACTTCGAACTCGATCAGACCTATCTCAATATGCCAACGGTCGATTTGTCGAGTGCTTCAGCTGATGTCAGACCGTCCTCGACATCAGTGACATCAGTTCTGACATCAGTTGACATCAGCGAACGCCAATGGAAGATTCTGACCGCTCTTGCGGAAAAGGAATGCTCGGCTACCGAATTGTTGAAGGTCGTTGGAATGGATGACCGGGTGAATCTTGTTCAACGATACATCAAGCCATTGATCAAGAAGGATGTCGTCGGCATGACAGCCGCGCCGAACAGTCCGCAACAGAAGTACAAACTTCTGCCCAATGGTAGCAAGTTGATTCGTGAAATGGAAACTTCAAGATCAAACGGAGGAAACGACATAAGTTCGTAACTCGACATACAATTTAAAGGCATTTCTGTAATGAGTCGTATCGAGAAACGTGGAAATTTTTTGAAAGACCGTCAGTTACAGAGGTGTGCCGAATCTGGCACATCTCGTATCTGCGTCTTTCGGGCTTTCCACGGCCTCTCGATAGCACTGCGAGATGTGCCTTTATGATGGTAGAAGTAAGGAGGAGAAAACGATGAACTTATTTTCTGGAGTTAAGGCGTTCTGTGCCTTGTTCGCGACGGACAGCGCGACCAAGACTGCGCTCGCCATTGCGCATGTCACCCAGCAGGGAAACGATATGGGATCGGGTACGACATGGACGCGGCGTTTCATTTGGGACACCAACGCCGATCTTGGCGAGGTGAAGATTGACGATGTTGAGTTGGTTGCGGATGTCGAAGACGATGGTTCGGGCGGCGTGCAGTTGTGGGAAGGCGGGCCCTACTGGGCGATCTGCAATGTGGGCGCGTCGAAGCCAGAGGAATATGGCTTGTACTTCTGGTGGGGCGACACGGTAGGACATGCAAGCGATTGGTATTTCGATGAAGACCATTGTCCGACGTTTGATAAGCGCATTTCTGATCTCCAGTCGTTGGGTTATATCGATTCAACAGGTAATCTTGCGCCTTCTCATGATGCGGCGCGGGCGCATTGGGGTGCGCCGTGGCGGATGCCAACGGATGCGGAGTTTGCTGCGCTTAGAAGTAACTGCGACACACAATGGACGGCGCGCAATGGCGTGAACGGTCGGCTGGTGAAAGGCCGGGGGGCTTATTCGTCAAAGAGTATTTTCCTTCCCGCTGCCGGCTGCGGCTGCTACTCCTACCTCTACAACCTCGGCTCGGACGGCTACTGCTGGTCTTCTTCGCCGTCTTCGGACATGTCCTTCTACGCGTGGATTTTGTATTTTAGTTCGGGCTATTTCTACAGGGACGACTTCCGCTACAACCGCTTCATCGGGCGGTCTGTTCGTCCTGTGCGAGGATTTGCCAAAGATGCGGAGAATACGACGAGCCCTGTCTCGTCGCATCTGTCGCTTGACAACCAGAAGGGGGCGCGGGTTGCTGCGACTGCGGAGCAGATTCGCTTTTCGCCCGCGTGGGAGAGCGCGACGGCGGGAGCGACGGCAGTTTTGAGCGTCAATGGCGAGGTGGTCAAGAGTGCGACCGACGCAGGAGTGTACGAATGGACGCCATCGCCACTGGACGGAAATTATGAACTGACGCACGTCGTCTATGCAAATGGCGTGCAGGTTGGTGAAACGCTGACGGCGACATTTGTTGCGGGTGGGATTGTGCCGCGAGGGTGTGACTGGACGAAAGGGACGATTGAGTTGGGGTGGTTTGCGGATGCGCAAAGTCAGAATCCCATTACCTACAACATCTATTGGTCGGGGAGCGCTGATCCTGCGAGTTGCGTTGGAGATGCCGGTCATCTTGTTGGAACGAAGACCTTTTACCCGACAGGAACTGGCGTACAGGAGTTGACGATCAGTGACGACCAGTACCTCACGCATGGTGACGGAATGAACCCGATTTACTATCATATCGTCGGAACGGATGGTTATCAGTCGTGCAGTCGGCGCATGAGAAATCGGCATGGGCTGTTTGTCGGTATTGACAAGTACGCGGATCCGGCATTGCTGGAGCTTGGCAGTTGCGTGAAGGATGCCCAAAAATGGCGTGATATGTATACAGCTAATCTTGGGGCGTCAAATCCCCGGTTGATGACGGATTCAAATTGTACAAAAGAAGCTGTCTTAGGGGCGCTTGGCGATTTTGCGGCGGCGGCGCAAATTGGCGATGTCTTTCTGTACACGCATTCGAGTCATGGCGATTATGATCTGCTACGCTGTTACGATAGTCGCAAGAGCAACGCGAGCAGCAATATCTCGGCAAACGAATTTGCGAATGCCCTCAAGCAGTTCCGAAAGGGAGTTGGCGTTGTCGTTGTGCTCGATGCCTGCAGTTCTGGCACAATTCCACCTGCCATGAACGCGCCTAAGCTGATGGCGGCCAAGTCGAGTCCTGTTCTTTCCGCACCGACGTCCAAGTCGTTTATCGAATCTGTCATTTCGGCGATGGGTGCGTCGAACAAGTCCCCTCGTCTGCTGATGAGTGCAACACCGACTGCATTGCAGTCGTCATCTACGGAAGAGCGAATAACATCGGGTTCGGAGATCGGCTGGCTCACGGCTGTTAACGAGACGGAGGATTCGAGAGACGGCGTGTTTTCAGAATCTTGCTTGCTGACCGCCGGATGGAAGTACGGTGGCGCGGACAGGAGATCGAGCGGGAATGGCGATGGCTATGTTGATTTTGGCGAACTGGGGCGTTTCGCCAAGTATTGGTGCGGGCGCATGTATGACCAATACGGAATGTCGCCGCAAATGTTTTCAGAGGACATTCTGAATAACATTCGCGCGGGTCGAGTTACAGATCGCAACTACCGTCAGTTTCTGGCGACGCCGCAGAATGTCGCGGCTACGACGGATCGAAACGACGGCATCGAGGTGACATGGACACCTGTCAATGGAGCGGTTGCATATTGGGTTTGCTTTTCTTCCAAAGACGGTGAGTTGCATGCTAAGCTTGTCGAAGGAGATAGCTGGTTGATCCAATCGACTGATGATTATTCAGTTGCTTTTGGGCAGCCGTTTCAGATTTATGTAAAAGCGTGGAATCTGATGGATGTGAGCGAACGGTCTGAAACTGTTGTCGGCGTCCGTTCGGCGCATTACACGCTCAAGTTCGACGCCAACGGCGGCATCGGCGAGATGCCAGATGAAGAATTCGTCGTGGGCATTGAGAAGAGTCTGCCACTCAATGCATTCGGGCGCGAGGGCTATACGTTCGGCGGCTGGGGCCTTGCGCCCAACAGCGTTGCTGCCGCTTATGAGGATGGTGAAGTGGTGACGGAGGCCTGTACGCTTGATGGGGCGTCAGATACGCTTTATGCGATGTGGATACCAGATGTCATTAAAGTCACGTTCAACTACGGGCCATTCGCTGGCAAGTTCGGTCCGAGGGTCTTTGATTACACGGTTGGAACGGCTTTCCATAATTTCCCGATTGTGACCAGCACGAAATGGGATGTCAAAGGGTGGTTTACGGCCCCGGCTGGCGGGGTGCGGTGTCAGGCCGGTGAGGTGCTGCCGTTCACGAAGGACGGAACATTGTATCTTCATGCCGAATATTCGGGTGTTGCCCCACATCCCGACGATGATCTTGATGATGTCTGGACGGATCAGCTGACGATTGACTCTGCAGAATTGCCTCCCGCAACCGAAATGGTGGATTACGAGGTGCAACTGGAATGTTCGGGAGGGGCGGAGCCCTATTCGTGGTGGATGTCGGAAGACGGGTATCGGATAGACACGGAGACGAGCTCGTTCGCCGAGGTTGGCGAGGCGCAGGGTTGGCGCGAGGATGACGGTTGGCGGGAGTATGAACTGCCGTTTGCGTTCAACTGTTGCGGGCATATGTTCAAGACCGTGTTTGTGGGCGATAATGCGAGCTTAAAGTTTGATGATGCTTTTGGTTGTAGTGTGATTGAATCAGGGTTTGGCGATCTTTATTCGGAGGGACCCGATCAGGATGTTTTCGTTGAGCAGTTTCAGGATCGTGTGACGTTCCGCTGGAGGCGCGTCAAATATTGGGAACGAGACAACGTCGTTAATTACGCGGTCACGCTTTACTCCAACGGGGTGATTCGGTGTTCGTTCGGCGAATGTACGGACGCGGTGCGATCGGTTGAGGTTTGTGGCGATTTGATCGAAGGTGCGTATGTTGAACAGGAAGGCGATGATGACATTGTCCTTACGCCGAATTATCTGCCGATCGGACTGTCGCTGGATGAAGACGGCATTATCAGTGGCGTTCCAGAACAGGCGGGGCATTACGATTTTGAGGTGATGGTTCAGGATGACGAGGGCGAGGTCTGCTCTAAGCGGTTGTCAATTGATGTTGCGGCAAATCCTAATCAACGACCGATGATTCGGTGGTATGATCCGTATTCGTACGAGGTCAGCATTCGCAGCGGGGGCTGCGCGTCATTTTCAGTTATGGCGACAGACCCTGACGGGGATGAATTGACGTATCGCTGGTATTTTGATGGGGAAGAGATTGAAGGGGCGGACGGCGCTTCGTATGAGTTGAATGCCGAAGGTGATAATCACGGGTGGCATACGCTCGTTTGTGAGGTGACGGATGGGCTTTGGCCAGCAGAAACGTGCGAATGGGAAGTTGCCATTGGCGGAGAACTGTTTGTACGTGCGGAGGATGGCGAGGATGCCTTGCAGCGGGTCGTCGGTCAAGCTATGGTTGGGGATGTGATTTATGTGGGGCCCGGTACCTATTCGCCGATTGAGGATTGGATGTGCCGCTCGCTTCGTATTGTCGCCACGGATGGATGGGAGAATACGATCATTGACGGAGGGCAGACATCGTCCTGTGTGCAGGTTTGCAATTATTGGTCGACGAATGACATGATTCGGCTTGAGGGCTTCACCTTGGAGAATGGCGCTGGCGATTTTGGCGGCGGTGCCGACGGGGCATGGCTGATCGGGTGCGTCGTCCGGAACAATGCGGCGGAGTTCAATGGAGGGGGTGTGGCATACGGAAGGGCGGATAATTGTCTGATCGTCGGCAATACTGCTCAATACGGCGGTGGAACCGCTTATGTCGATCTATACAATTGCACGGTTGTCGGCAATGTCGCAGAACAATATAATGGCGGCCGTTATGGTGGTACGGAGTACAATTCAATTATTTGGGGCAACGAGTCGGCGTATGATGACTCCAATGTGGACGATCCGCTGTTCGTCGATGCGGATAACGGGGACTATAGGTTGTCGGAAGGTTCTCCATGCATTGGCATGGGCGAAAATTCGTATGTCGTAACATCGTTCGATTTGGCAGGTAATTCGCGCATCCAATGCGGTTCGGTTGATTTGGGAGCGTATGAAAGCGGACATTCTTTGCCAAGACCGAAGGGTACTTCAGATCTTTGGCTGTCGCCACGAATCTATGGGATGATTCTTGGATGGTCGGATACGACTTGCGCGAAGTGGTATAAGGTCTATCGTGTGGACGATACACTTGACGATAGTGCGGCAGAATTGATCGCAACCGTGTCCGACGCTTGGTATGAGGATAATTCTGCTGTTTATGGGATGAATTACCGATATTGGGTCGTTCCCTGGAACGAAACAGGCGAGGGCGAGAGAAGCGATCCCGAGGTGGGTGGATTGTTGCCGCCCTTGAATGTCGTTGATGCGAAACTGCCGGACGCAACCTCGGGTTCGGAGTATGAGTTTGCGTTGCAGGCGACGGGAGGGGACGGTTGCTATTCGTGGTCCGTGCCGACATATGATGTGAAGATTGAAGAGCAAAGCACTTTTGAGAAGGTTGGCGAACCAATGGGATGGTTCGTTGATGATGCGAGTTGGGAATATGAGTTACCCTTTGATTTTCCGCTGGGCGAGGAGGCGATTAGCGTTGTTGAAGTCAACGACAATGGTTATCTCGTTCTTCCGTTTGAAAGTGAGGATGTGACGGTTCTTGCTGCATTGGGCCTTGATCTTTATGCGAATCCAGGAGACATCTATGTTTCAAGAACGGACAATGCCGTTACATTCCGTTGGGAGCGTGTCATCTATGGTTTGTATGAGCATGTTGATGTTTCGGCAACATTGTATGCAAATGGGTCCATACGGTTGAGTTGCGCAGGTGGTGCAACAAGCGTGGATCGCGGCCTTGAATATCATGAGGCCGACTTTTGGTACGGAGTGCCGGGAGATATTGTGCTGACGCCGAATGCCCTCCCTTCGGGGCTGGAGTTGAGTGATGATGGCGTGCTGTTTGGTGAACCGATGGGCGATGGTACGTATCGGTTTGTCGTGAAGGTTGAGGATGGTAATTGCGAGTGGATGACGCACAAGATCAGTTTGAAGATAAACGGCGAATCGTCTGATCCCATTCCTTACCTCGGCGATTCGCCAAGCGGCATTGAAATTTATAAGGCATTAGAGGGTTCGGCTGATTCGATGCTACAGGACAACATCACTGATGGTGTGAATTACAACGCCTATCGTGCATGGGCCGCAGTGGTCAGGAGTTCTGTCGGCTCAGTTGTCGCTGGTGCGCAAGCCGTCCGCAATGCGCCATTCGCGTGGGTCAGCTTCGCGACGGACAGCGCGGCACTTTTGGCGAAGATGCCGACGGACGATGACCTGAAGGTCGAGGAATTCAAGCCGTCGGCAACGGCCGGGTCGTTTGATTTCACAGTCAGCGTCAAGGACGTCACGATTGGCGACAAGGCCAGCGAGGATAACTTGAAGAAGCTTTTCGGGCTTGAAGGTGCCGAGTCGCTTGATTCTGCCGCGTTCTCGTCCGAGAATGTTTCGCTCGATTTTAAGGAACCTCAAGATGGCAAGTTGAAATTCACGGCGACACCGGCGGTTGATAACGCCAAGTCGTTCTTCATGAAAGTGAAGGTCAAGTAAGAATTTCCCTGTTGCAAAAGCAATCAGTGGGCGCAGTGGGGTCCGACCCCATTGAGAGACGAAGGCCGCGTCCGCAAGGGATGCGACCTTCTGCTTCATTTCCTATCGTCAGTTGCCAAGGGTCGGCGAAAAGGAGACATGTCCCCGGCAAAGTCCTGCAGATATTTCGTGAAATGTTTTGAACGAGCGGCGGGCTATTTACTGCAGAGGAACACGACAGCAAGGATCGCCAGGACTGAAATGGCAATCCATCCGACGAACTTCAATGTGCCGATGAGTTCTCGATGAGATTCGCCGCGACTGTCCGATCCTATTTTCATTTCCAGAAGATTAGCATCGCGGCAAGCGTGATAAATCCGATGACGATGATGCCGATGCAGAAGTTGCGTCGCCAACGCTGGCGGCGTTTTTCGTGCATCACGAACTTGTCGTCTGAATACTCCACTGCCTTAATCTTTGCCGTGAAGTATATCATGGGGGGGGGGGGGAGTCAATAGCCGCAAGCGCCGGAGAAGGATCAGCCGTCGCTCCGAAGTGACGATAGCTCGCGCGTTGCCTGGGCCGCAGTAGGGTGCGGATATTTAGTCATAATCGCAGTATAATGTCTATTGCGACTCTATTTTTGGTATAATATTCCTTTCAAAAGGGGAATTAATTCCATGAGTTTGTTCTTAGGCGGGTTGGTGCTGCTCGTAATCGGATACTTTACTTACGGCAGATTCGTCGAGTTGATCGTTCGGCCGGATTGGCACGTAACGCCGGTAGTGCTGAAGGAGGACGGCGTCGACTTCGTGCCGCTGCCGCGCTGGAAGAATATGCTCATCCAGCTCCTTAATATCGCTGGCACCGGGCCGGTAATGGGCGTTATTCTCGGCATCAAGTTCGGCAAGATCGCGCTCCTTATAATACCCATTGGCTGCATCTTCATGGGGGCGGTGTGCGACTTTATGGCGGGGATGATGTCGCTCAGGATGGGCGGCGCGAATCTTCCGCGTATGGTGCGGGCCAATCTCGGAGATCGCTTCGCCTCGGTCTTTACGTGGGTGATGATGTTCCTTTTGATGCTTTGCGTTACGGTTTTCATCAACGTTCCCGCCGATCTCGTCGACAAGACGTATCTGCCGAACGTCAGCTTCTACTGGTGGGCGATTGCGATAATCTTCTTCTATTACGTCATTGCGACGCTCTTCCCGGTCGATAAGATCATCGGCCGCATCTATCCCTTCTTCGGGGCGCTACTTCTAATTGGCTCGGCGGCGATTGCCGTTGCGCTCGTCATCGCGGGCTTTCACAATCCGGCGATTCTGAACGATTGCCCCGGCTTCGACAATTTCAAGTCGTTAAATCCGCTTTTCCCGTGTCTCTTCGTGACGATTTCCTGCGGGATTATCTCGGGCTTCCACTCCACCCAGTCGCCGATTGTGGCGCGGACGATGCGCAGTCGGCGCGAGGCGCGCGCGACTTTCTACGGGATGATGATCGCCGAGGGCGTGATCGCGATGATTTGGGCGTCGGCGGCGCTCGCGCTTTATAATGTGGCGCCGGAGAATCTCGCGCTCAAGGGGCCGACCGTGCTCGGGAATGTGGCGATGCACTTTTTGGGGAAGTGGATGGGCGGAGTTACGGTAGCGGCGATCGTGGTGCTTGCGGTTACGAGCGGCGATACGGCGCTACGGTCGGCGCGGCTTTCGTTCGGCGAGGAGCTTTCCATCGAGCAACGCGAAATCTCGAAGCGGCTTCTCTGCACGGTTCCCTTCGTCGCCATCGTCCTCTTTATGCTTTGGTGGTCGAGCCGTGACATCAAGTCGTTCAACCACCTCTGGAACTACTTCGCGTGGGGCAATCAGGCGGTGGCGGTAACGACGCTCTTGTCCTCGACGGTGTGGCTGCGCAAAAACGGCAAGGGGCTGAAGGTGCTCGTAACCGCGATTCCCTGCGTATTTATGATGACCGTGGTCGTTTCCTACATCCTTTGGACGGCGGCGGTCGGAGGGCAGCCGTGGGGCGTTATCTGGAAGTTTGTGGACGGCAAGCTCGTCAACTGCGGATTGCCGCTCGTTCCTTCAATCGTGATCGGCGTTATGCTCGCGCTCGTTACCGTTTCCGTGATTTGGGTCAGAACCAAGGCGGAGGAACCGCAGAGATTGTTAAGACACGAAAGGACCGAAAAGTCGTGAATAGATTCTTCTCGTCGCTATTAATCGTAGTTTCCATGTCCACTTATAAGGACAAGGAATGGAAGGGCGTTATCGATGCCTTGGAGCGCAAGCACTCCGATATGGAGGTAAATATCCTCTGCTCGGTCGGGTCGGTTACGAATTCGCTCGTCGGCATTCAAGAGCACAAGCCCCGTTATCTCGCTTTTGTGATGAAACCGGAGGAAGTCGACGCCCAAACGGTGTTCAATTTAAGGGATATTATCCGTTCCATCGACTCCGATCCATACGATGACGCGATTTGGGGCATTATCTCGGGACCGACGGCCGCCGACGCGAAGCGTATCGCCTCGTCGAACGAGCCGAAGCGGATTGTGAACGTCGTCGCCAACACGGGAGTGGACGCGTCGTATTGCTCCGGCGAGGCGGTGGGGATGAACGACCACTTCAAAGACGGCGAAAGCGACACCTCGGAAGTGTTCGCCGGAGCGTGGGATCGGCTCGACCCCGAACTCATCGTCACGTCATCGCACGCTTCGCAGGGCAATCTCGAGATGCCGTTTTCGCGTGGTAATATCGTGCCGCTCGCGGATGGGTTCGCGACTTGCCCCGATTTGAAGCTCATCGATTATCGCACGGGCCAGTATCGCGCCGACGCGCCAAAGACGGAAACCGGGCGGAAGCTCAAAGCGCCGAAGAACGAGAAGGTTTGGATCGCCGCCGGAAACTGCCTCATCGCCGACAATCTTCCGCGCTTTAAAAATACGATGATCATGACCGCGCTCGGCTTCGGGAAGGTCAATCAGTTCATGGGATACGTAAAGACCACCTGGTTCGGCGAAATCGGCTGGAACACGCTCGGATACTTCAACAACTATCGCTATCCGCTGACCGAAAGCTACTTTTTCGCCAATCAAAACCTCTTGCGGACGCTGCCTTTTACGGAAAAGGATTCGCAGGAGCAGCTCGGCAAGGAATGGGACAAGGACGGCACGGTGCTTTACGCCGACCCCGTCCAGAAGGTGAAGCTCGACGGCGAAAAAAGCCCCGAATGGAACGAGCGCGCTTTGCCGATGGGGATTGTGTTCGAGAAGGCGGTGAAGGGCCGCAAGCTCGTAAAAGCGCCCAAGGGCTTCGAGGTAATGGTCGCGGACGACTTCGCGCTGGTTACGAAGTGGCCGAGCCCGCTACCCGAGGATTGGCGAAAGTCGCTTATCTTCGAACCGAATCGTTGACTTTTTTGGTATAATATTCGCTCGGTATGAAACGTACAGATATCGACAAGGTTTTGATCATCGGCTCCGGCCCCATTGTCATCGGCCAGGCCTGCGAATTTGACTACTCCGGAACCCAGGCGTGCAAGGCGCTGAGGGCTTGCGGATACAAGGTGGTGCTCGTCAACTCCAACCCCGCGACGATTATGACCGACCCGGTCATGGCCGACGCGACCTACATCGAGCCCTTGAACGAGGCGAGACTGGAGCAGATCATCGCCAAGGAGCGTCCCGACGCGATTCTTCCCAACCTCGGCGGGCAGACGGGGCTTAACCTTTCGATGGAGCTGGCGAAGAAGGGGATTCTCGACAAGTACGGCGTCAAGGTAATCGGCGTCAACCTCGACGCAATCGAGCGCGGAGAGGATCGCGAGATCTTCAAATCGACCATGCAGTCGCTCGGCATCGAAACTCCGAAGTCTGGGATCGTCCACACCGTCGAAGCGGCGGTGGAACTCGTCGAGAAGGAAATCGGATATCCGGTCGTAGTTCGTCCCGCCTACACGATGGGCGGCTCGGGCGGCGGATTTTGCTACAACGTCGAGGAACTGCGCACCATTTGCGCGCGCGGGCTCGACGCCTCGCTCACGCACCAGTGCCTGATCGAGGAGTCGATTCTCAACTGGGAGGAGCTGGAGGTCGAGGTCGTTCGCGACGCGAAGAACCAGATGATCGCGGTGTGCTTCATCGAGAACATCGACGCGGTCGGCGTGCACACCGGCGACAGCTTCTGCGCGGCGCCGTTTTTGACGATTTCCAAGGAACTCGAGGAGAAGCTGAAGCGCGACGCGTTTCGCATCGTCGAGAAAATCGGCGTTATCGGCGGCTGCAACGTCCAATGGGCGCACGATCCGAAGACCGGTCGCGTCGTCATCATCGAGATCAATCCGCGCACTTCGCGCTCGTCGGCGCTCGCTTCCAAGGCGACGGGTTTCCCGATCGCGCTCGTTTCCGCGAAGCTCGCGTCGGGGATGACCCTCGACGAGATTCCCTATTGGCGCGACGGCAGTCTCGAAAAGTACACGCCGAGCGGCGACTACATCGTTCTCAAGTTCGCGCGTTGGGCGTTCGAGAAGTTCCGCGCGGTCGAGGACAAGCTCGGCACGCAGATGAAGGCGGTCGGCGAGGTCATGGCCATCGGCAAGACCTACAAGGAAACCTTCCAGAAGGCGATTCGTGCGTTGGAGCGCGGGCGCTCGGGGCTCGGTTTCGCCAAGGACTTCCACGAAAGGACGCTGGACGAGCTTTTGAAGATGCTCGCGATTCCGAACTCGGAACGCCACTTCCAGATGTACGAGGCGCTCCGCAAGGGCGCGACCGACGACCAGATCTTCCAGCGCACCGGCGTCAAGGGATATTTCGTGAGCCAAATGCGCGAACTCGTCATGGAAGAGGAGCAGATCCTCATGCACAAGGGCGGGTTCCTGCCCGACGAGATGCTTATTAAGGCGAAGAAGGACGGATTCTCCGACAAGTACCTCGCCCAGCTCCTCGGCGTTCCCGAGAAGGACATTCGCGCCCAGCGCAAGGGACTCGGGTGCGTCGAGACGTGGCACAAGGTTCCCGTTTCCGGCGTCGAGAATCAGGCGTACTACTATTCTTCCTACAACGGCGAGCCGGGCGAAGTTCCGGTTTCCGACAACAAGAAGAAGGTGATGATCCTCGGCGGCGGGCCGAACCGCATCGGTCAGGGCATCGAGTTCGACTATTGCTGCTGCCACGCGGCGATGGCGATGCGGAAGATGGGTTACGAGACGATCATCGTCAACTGCAATCCGGAGACGGTTTCGACCGACTACGACACTTCCGACAAGCTCTATTTCGAGCCGGTTACCGTCGAGGACGTCTTGCAGATTTACGAGGCCGAGAAGCCGGCCGGAGTGATCGTGCAGTTCGGCGGGCAGACGCCGCTCAATATCGCGCGCGGGCTCGAAGAGGCGGGCTGCAAGATCCTCGGCACTTCGGTCGATTCGATCGACGACGCGGAGGATCGCGATCTCTTCCATTCCATCATGGACAAGCTCGGGGTGCCGATGCCGGAGTCGATGATGGCTTCCGACATCGACGGCGCGCTCGCGTGCGCCGCCAAGCTCGGCTATCCGCTCATCATCCGTCCGAGCTTCGTCTTGGGCGGACGCGGGATGGAGGTAATCTACGACGAAATCATGCTTCGCGAGTACGTCGCGAAGGCGGTGGGCGTAACTCCGGATCGTCCGCTTTATCTCGACCGCTTCCTCTGCCACGCGCTCGAGTGCGAGGCGGACGCGCTCTCCGACGGCAAGGACGTTTTCATTCCGGCGATCATGCAGCACGTCGAGCTCGCGGGCATTCACTCCGGAGACTCCGCGTGCGTGTTGCCGCCGGTTTCGATCAGCGACGAGAACAAGGCGACGATTCTCGACTACACTCGCAAGATCGCGAACGAGCTCAAGGTCGTAGGACTCATGAACATGCAGTTCGCGATCGAGAACGAAAAAGTCTACGTAATCGAGGCGAATCCGCGCGCGAGCCGCACGGTGCCGCTCGTTTCCAAGGTCGCGGGCACGCAGATGGCGGGAATCGCGACGCAGCTTATGCTGGGCGAGACGGTGAAGAGTCTCGGTCTCGACGGAAAGCACGTCGTTCCCTACTACGGCGTCAAGGAAGCGGTCATGCCGTTCGAGAAATTCCCCGAGGTCGACCCCGTCCTCGGCCCGGAAATGCGCTCGACCGGCGAAGTGCTCGGCCTTGCCGACACCTTCGGTCTCGCCTACTACAAGTCGCAGGAGGCGGCGGGTTCGCCGCTTCCGACCACGGTCGGGAAACTGCTCGTCTCGCTTTCCGAAAAGCCCGACGATGCGGTGGCGGCGGTGAAGAAGTTCGTCGAACTCGGTTTCGAGGTCGTCGGTACCGAAGGTACGATCGATTTCCTCGCCAAGAAGGGCGTCAAGGGCTCGGTCATCGCCAAGATCGGCGAAGGACGGCCGGATGTTCTGGACGCGATTAAAAACCGCGAAGTGAAGCTCATCATTAACACGCCTTCCGGTCGTCGCGACGCGCGCGCCGACGACTGCCGGATTCGTCAGGCGGCGATCAAGTACAAGGTTCCGTACCTGACGACGATCGCGGCGGCGGTGGCGGCTTCCGAGGGCATTGCGGCCGCGATGAGCGGCAAGGGCGAGGTTCGCTCGCTCCAAAGCTACCACGCCGATATCGACAGGGGCTGAATGCGCATACTTTCGAGGTACGTACTTCGCGAGTTTCTCGTACCGCTTTTCTATTGCCTTACGGGGTTCGTGTCGATTTACGTGCTCTTCGAGCTGTTCGGGTCGTTCTCCCGAATCGCGGAATCGGAAATCGGCTTCGGCACGATCGCCATGTATTTTCTCGGATACCTCGCACCGTATTTCCGCTATCTCGCGCCGGCGGCGCTGATGCTGGCGACGCTTTATACGATGTGGAGCTTTTGCCGCCACTCGGAGATCGTGGCGATGCGCTCGAGCGGCATCAGTTTCCTCGCGATTGTAAAACCGCTTTTGTCGGTTGCCGTTCTGCTGGCGCTCGTCGTTCTTTACGTCAACGAGGTTTTCATGCCGATGAAGGCGCAATGGGCGGTGCAGCTCAAAACCGACCGGTTTGATCTTGAGAAGATCAAAACCGGCGATAATATCGTCTATCGGAACGCCGCCGACTTTCGAACGTGGAACGTGGACGAACTTCTCGCCGACGACGGCTCCAAGCTCGGCAACGTACGCGTTACGATCGATCGCCCGGGCGGAGCGCGGCTCAAGACGATTTCGGCGGAAAGGGCGGAATACCTCGACGGAGAATGGTGGTTTGTGAACCCCCGAGTTCAGCATCACGACGCGCTCGGGCAGGAAATCGCGACTCGAACCCCGGAGCTTGACTCGCTGAAGAATCGCGCATTTCCCGAATTTCGCGAACGTCCGAGCGACTTTATGATGCAGAATCGGCCTTGGAGATTCAATTCGGTGCGCGATCGGCTTCGTTACATTCGCACCCATCGCGACCTCACGCCGGAGAAGCGCGACGAGCTTAAGTACGACGCTTGGGAGCAGATTATGGCGCCGTGGGCGTGTCTTATCATCACGCTTATCGCGATTCCCGCCGGCATCGCCTCGGGTCGCCAATCGGTATTCAAGGGCATTCTCGGCGCGCTCGGAATGTATTTCGCCTTTTACGGGTTTCAGATTCTCGCGATGGTGCTCGCGAAAAACGGCTGGTGCCCGCCGATTTTGGCGGCGACGTTACCGGCGGCGGTCTTTCTCGCGTTTGGGATTCGCGCCTTCTTGAAGCAACGGTAGAAGTGTGATACAATAAGACAAAATGCACAAAGGTCAGGCCATGCTCGAGTACGTTCTGTCGTTCGCCGCGCTCCTCGCGGTGGTGGCGGTGCTCGCGGGCCTTATCTCGGTCACGATTCGCTATTCGGAAAGGGCGGAGAACCTGGCCGGATCGGAATATCCGTAAAATCCAAGGAGAAAAGCCATGATGAAGACGCTGAGAAAAGGGCAGACGATGGTCGAGTACATCATCATCGTTTCGTTAATCGCGATTTCGCTAATCGCGGTATTTACGTATCTCTCCCGCGCCATCGGCAAGAAGACCGCGGGCGCGACCGAGGCGTTGTCGGCTGAGGAAGGCGACAAGGCGAAGAGCGCCGTCGAAACGATCAACGAACAGACGATTCGCGATCTCGGGGAACGCTGAGGTGTCGCATCGAGGACAGGCGATGATCGAGACGGTTATCGCCGTCCTTGTCGTAACTTCGGCGTTTCTCGTACTGTTCAAGCTTTCGCACATGCTCACCGGCAAGATTATGCTGGAGCATGCGGCGATGCGGGTCGCGAGGGCGCGGTCGGTCGGATTTAACGACTTTATGTGCCGTAAGACGGCGCGCGTCGCGGTGATTCCGGTCGCTGGCAGGCGGCTTTGGCCCGAAGGCGACGAGTTCGATTGGGCGATGGAACTTGCGCGAGTGCCGATTTACATGCAGTCGCCCGATCCCGGTAGGGCGAACGGACTCTTGGAATACGAAGGATGGGATCGCCTTGGGGTCGATCAGGGCGACGGTACGCGTACGCGGATATCGCTGAAGAACGGCTGGTTCGACTTGAAAGGCGAGGCGGGCGTCGAGGACAACGCCGGATTCTACCTCGAAAACCAGGGACTATGAGCGCGCGTAGAGGACAGGTCGCGGTGTATCTCGCTTTCGTTCTCGTGGCGATTGCGTTCCTCGTACTCATGAACGTCAACGTCTTTCTCGCGGTTCGGGCGAAGAATCGTACGATGAACGGCGGCGACGCGGCGGCGAAGGCGGTGGCGCGTTATCAAGGCGAACTTTTGAATCGAATCGGCGCGCTTAACGTCGAACATCTCGAAGCGGCGCGTGACGGCGACGGCGATCGGTGCGACGAGATCGTTTTGGAGCAGCTCGAACTTTCGTTTCTGGAACCGCTCGCCGGAATTCGCATCGGCAATCGCGCGGCCAAGGACAACGGCATCGAACGCAGCGACGACATGCTGAAGATTTTGAAGGATCACGTGCTTGACGTGCGGACGATTTACATGCGCAACCCCGAACTTTATCCCGAACCGTGGGAGGGCGCGTGGGAGGATTACGCGCGGAGACTCGAAGCCGAGATCTCCGAGGGTATTTGGGCGGGGCCGGACAATATCGAGTTCGTCGACGCGGCGAAGGGACATCTGCTGTTGGAGCAGCAGTTTTATCACGCAATCGCCTCGCGCAGCTGGTGTTGGTTTCACTTCAACGCGACCGGGTTGCTGGACGCATATTCCGATTATCACGATTGGGGACCGTTGCCGTCGGCGGACGAGGAAACCCGACGTCGGCGCTCGATCAACAGCGAGGTCTATTCGCTTCATCTCGATCTTCGGGTCGGCAGCGCCGTCGAGCTTTTCGGGACGAACGTCATCCATCGACTGATCGAAATCGACGACGACGCGCTCGCCAAATCGGAGTTGCTTCACGATCCGCTCCAGAAGTGGATTACCTACGATTACGAGCGGTGGCGCAAGTGGACGGAGATCAGTCCCGATTTCGGTTTTCCGTCGATCGGCAATCCCAAGCCGGAATACGACGTGCGCGGATGCGCGGCGGTATGTCGCGTGAGGGCCAAAATCCCCGACATCGTGAGCGAGGGCGAAGCTCGCGAGTCGGTTTGGTCGGGCGCGGCGAAGCCGTTCGGCACGGTCGAGAGCGAAGACGGAGGCGTGGCCGAGGTCACGTCGCTCAATCGGCTGGTTACGAGCGCGTTCGATTCCGCCCACCTCGCGCCGCTCGACACCTTGGGCGGGCGCGATCTCTCCACCGCCGATCCCGATTGGATGGAACACGTTCGCAAGCATCTCGCGCCTTATCTCAAGAACGGGCCGGACAAGCTTTCGTCGTGCGGATATTGCCGTCAGCTCGTCGAGTGGGAGCGCGAAAGCGTTCGGCGCGACGGCGCGCGCTGGCTAAAGTACCATTCCGGCGAATGTCGGCGCGGGAGCGGAAGCTACAACGGCGCGGGAGGGACTCCGCATGGGCACTAAACGCGGTCAGGCGATGTTGGAGCTCGCGTTCGGGATGTTCGCGCTCGCGCTGGTCGTCAGCGCGCTTTGCGGATTCGCCGTCTACATCGCGAAATCCCTTAAGGAGCAGAATTCCCTGCGCGTCGGCGGAGCTTCGGGCAAGGAGCGCGTGGAGTTCTCTGGCGTCGCCGCCGAATATGTTTTCGGAACCGAATCGCTAACCATCAAGGAGCGGGCGACGATGCCGCCCGATTTCATACTCAAATGAGAATCGAGGAGCTGAAGAAGATCGCCAAGAAACGCCGTTTGGACGAGGTGCTCGTCACCGGCGAGGCCAACGTTCTTGCATTGACCGGAGTGAAATCCGACAACGCGATTTTGACGACGAAGGCGCTTTACACCGACTTTCGTTATATTCCGGCGGCGCATCGCATCGCCCCGAAACTGAAGGTGGTGGACATCAAGAACTTCAAGCCGGCCGGCAAGCGTATCGGTTATGAGGGCTTCATTCCGCATACGCGTTTTCTCAAGTGGCAGAAACTCGCGCGCAAGGCGACATTCGTCGACGTCGCCGCCGATCTCGAGGCGATTCGCGCCGTCAAGCTCGAAGAGGAGAAGGACAAGCTTCGCGCTTCGGAAGCGCTCGCTTGCCGGATTTGGGAAGACGCTTCCAAACGTTTCCGTCGCGGAATGAGCGAAAAGGACATGGCGCGGCTCATCAAGAAGGAGATGATCGACCGCGGCGAAGGCGAGGCGTTCGAGACCATCGTCTGCATCGGCAAGAACGCCGCCGAGTGCCATCACGAGCCGGATGACACGAAGTGGAACGGACGCGATCCGATTCTGGTAGACATGGGTGTTAAGCTGAACGGCGTTTGCAGCGATTTGACGCGCAATCTCGTACCCAAGAATCCTTCGCCGCGTTATCGCAAAATCTACGCGCTCGTTCGCAAGGCGAATCTCGCCGCCATCGCCGCCGCCAAACCGGGAATGACGGCGGCGGCCCTCGACAAGGTCGCGCGCGACGTCATCAAGAAGGGCGGCTTCGGCAAGGCGTTCGGACATTCGCTCGGTCATGGCGTCGGCTACGAAATTCACGAGTCGCCGGCGGTTTCGGCGAAGTCGAAAAGCGTTTTGAAGCCGGGAATGTCGCTTACCATCGAGCCGGGAATCTATCTTGAGAACGAGCTCGGGGTGCGTATCGAGGATCTCGTTTTAATCACCGAAAAGGGCTGTGAAGTCCTATCGGATGCGGAAAAATGATATAATACCGCGTATGGAATTTGAAAATACCATCGGGCTCGAAACGCACGTCCAGCTCAAGACCGCGACGAAGATGTTTTGCGGATGTCGGCTGAAGACCGGTTGCGAGCCGAATGTCAACGTCTGCCCCGTCTGTCTCGGCTATCCCGGGGCGCTTCCGGTTATGAACAAGGAAGCGGTCAAGCTCACGGTGATTTCGGGGATGATGCTCGGCTGCGAAGTGAATCGCCACGCGACCTTCGATCGCAAGAACTACTTCTATCCCGACATGGCGAAGGATTATCAGATTTCCGAGAACGGCAATCCCCTGTGCATCGGCGGCGGGGTGGAGATCGCGCTCGCGGACGGATCGAAGAAGTTCATCCGCATCAACCACATTCACCTCGAAGAGGACGCGGCGAAGATCAACCATTACGCGGCGAGTTCGGGGGTGGACTTCAATCGCGGCGGAACGCCGCTTATGGAAATCGTCTCCGAGCCGGATCTTGCGAGCGCCGACGAGGCGATCGCCTATTTGACCGCGCTCAAGGAGATGCTGGTGTACGCGGGTGTCAGCGATTGCAATCTCGAAGAGGGCAACATGCGCTCGGACGTCAACATCTCGATTCGCCCCGTGGGCGAAAAGAAGCTGGGGACGAAGGTCGAGATCAAGAACATGAACACTTTCAAGGGCATCCACGCCGCATTGGAGTACGAGGCGCGTCGTCAGCGCGAATGCATGGCGCACTCGATTCCGATCGTGCAGGAGACCCGTCGTTGGGACGGCGAGGCGATGGAGACCGCGTCCATGCGTTCGAAGGAAAACGCCCACGACTACCGCTATTTTCCCGAGCCGGATCTCGTTCCCGTGGAACTCTCCGAGGAACAAATCGCCGAATGGCGCAAACTTCTGCCCGAGAAGCCGGAGGCGCGTCGCGAGCGGATGGCGAAGGAGTACGGGCTTACGGACTACGATGCCGAAGTGCTCGCACAACAGAAGGAGCGCGCCGACTATTTCGAGAAGGCGGCGGCGAAGGCGAAGAAGCCGAAGCTGCTCTGCAACTTCTACATGTCGGATGTAATGAGCTACTTCAACGAGCACGGATTTTCGGCGGGAACAGAGGAGGCGCTCGCCGCGCTCTTCAATCTTTCCACCGATTCCAAGATCAACGGCCCTACGTTGAAGGAACTGTTGCCCGAAGTGTTGTCGGGGGCGATTTCCGATCCCGAGAAAACGGTGGCCGAGCGCGGGCTCGGGGCGGTCAGCGACACGTCGGCGCTGGAGGCGTTCGTCGATCAGGCGATCGCGGCGAACCCAGGACCGGTCGCCGATTACAGGGCCGGCAAGAAGGCGGCGGCCGGATTCTTCGTCGGGCAAGTGATGAAACTTTCGAAGGGCAAGGCGGATCCGAAGCTCGTCGGCGGAATCGTCGCGAAGAAACTTTCCGCGCTATGAAGGGTTTCCTGTTCATTGTCGTCACCGGGTTGTTGCTCGCGGGTTGCGAGAGCTACGACATCATGCAGCGCAGCATGTTCTCCGACGAAGACGGCAATATGGTTGAAGTCGCGTTCGGGCGCGGCGAAGACGTTCACGTCAATTATTTCACGAGTCCCTCTAACGGCAAGAAACTGGAATTCAAGTCCAGATTGGTCGTGGAGGTGGAGCTGCCCGACGGAGATTCGTTCGTCGCCTGGCAGTGCATGAATATGCTCGCCAACGGTACGATGTACCGCACGGACGACGAGGAGTGGATGCTGCTCGTAACCGGATTTTCCTGCAAGGTCTATTGTCGAAACGAAGACGTCGAGGATCGCTACGACGAAGTCTATCGCGGAATCCTTTGCGACACCGCGAAGGGCGATTACAAAGAGGACGAACGGTGGCGCAAGCTCAAGAAGAACGCCGCCGGTCGGTGGGAATGAACGCGCTCGACAACATTCGCGTGGTGTTGGTCGGAACGCTCTACACCGGCAACGTCGGCTCTTCCTGCCGGGCGATGGCCAACATGGGAATTCGCCATTTGCGTCTCGCGGCCCCCAATTTGCAGAATTCGTGGGACGAGGGCGAGCGGCTTGCCGTGCATGCGACCGATATCATGAACGCGCGCGAGGAATTCGCGACGTTTGAGGAGGCGGTCGCCGATTGCGTCGCGGTCGTCGGGACGACGGCGCGGGAAGGCCTCTATCGTCAGCATGTAAAGGCGCCGCGCGATTGTGCGGCCGACATTCTTTCGCTCGCCGAGACCGGCCTCGTGGCGCTCGTCTTCGGGCGCGAGGACAAGGGGCTTTTGAACGAGGAAATCTCCCAGTGCACGCACCTGATCCGCATCCCCGTGGACGAGGGCTACACTTCGATAAATCTCTCGCAGGCGGTGCTCGTAACTTGCTACGAGTTCTTCTGCGCCTCGGGAAAGTACGTGCCGCCGCATGAAAAGGCGCCGCCCGCTCCGCAAGCGCAGAAAATGCAGCTTATGAAGAACTGGGCGAAGATGCTGGAGGAAATCGGCTTTATGAAGACCGAGCAAGCCGAGCACTTCATGCAAGGCTTCCATCGGGTTTTTTCTCGTGGCGTTTTCACTAAGGATGACGCGGCGTTGATGCTTGGAGTCGCGCGTCAGGCGATTTGGGCTAAACAAAACAGAGGAGAGGAAAAATGAATGTTCTTTTGGCAATCATTGGACTTTTGTCGGCAATCAATCCCAAGCCGGATACAATACCGCAAGTTTGGCGTTGGGAAGGCGGTGAAGGTGTGCTCAAAATCGATGGTGATTACAAGCGATTAGTCGATACGGAACTCGTCTCTTCTGGCGAAACCGAGGGTTATGTAATTGATATTGGCAAACGGCGAGTGAAGATTCGCGCAGCCACCAAGACTGGTCTTTATTATGCTTCACGTACATTGATGCAACTGTTAAGGCAGAATCCGAAGGGGCTTCCTCGCGGTCGCATTATCGACAAACCCAAGTATCCGGTTCGTGGATTTGTTTTCGATGTTGGCCGCTTGCCGGTGCCGATGGAGTTTTTGTACAAAGTCGTGGATATCATGGCCGCGTACAAGATGAACGATTTGCAACTTCACCTCAATGACAACTATATTTGGCACGGCGATTACATCAAAGCAGGAAAGGACCCGTTCAAGGAAAGTTATGCTGCGTTCCGTTTGGAATCGAAGATTGAGGGTTTGACGGCGAAGGATGTCTTCTATTCAAAGAGCGAATTTGCCGAACTTGTTTCTTATGCGGCGAAGCGAGGGGTGAAAATTGTGCCGGAAATCGACTCTCCTGGGCATGCGCTTTCCTTGACGCGAGTGCGACCCGACCTCATTTATCAAGGGCCTATGAGCGATCCCGCGAAGCGATGCGAGATGTTGGACGCGGCGAACCCGAAAGCACTCGAATTCGTCGGCGGGGTGTTCGACGAATTCTTGGGAACGGCGTTCAAGGACTGCAAAACGGTGCATATCGGCACCGACGAATTTTTTGGCGCTAACGAGGATTACCGTCGATATTTGGATAGTCTTTTGGGTCATATTCAGAAGCGTGGACGAAAGCCTCGTGCGTGGTGCAGTTTGCGGCGTAAGCCGGGTTCAACGTCGGTTCGCGCACAAGGCGTGGAAATGAACATTTGGAGTCGAGACTGGGGGAGGGCGCGTGAAGCGATTGACTGGGGATATGATATTATCAATACCATGGATCGAGATCTCTATTTCGTGCCGACTGCCGGTTACTATCGGATGGATCGGAACTTGAAAGGGCTTTGGGAGAATTGGGTGGTGAACAAGATCGGCGACGAGACAATCGAGGAAGATAATCCGCATCTTTTGGGTGCTAGTTGGGCGCTGTGGAACGATATGATTGGTCCTCGACACAACGGCTATACCTACAAGGATTTAGAGGATCCAATCAAGGCGGCGTGTGGCGTTCTCGCCGAGAAAATGTGGAGCGGTTCGGCGATTCCGCCTCGGGATTACGAGGCGCATCGGGCGTTAATGGAGAGATTGGCGCCGTTTTCGGCTCCTTAAAATACCCCCTTGCGCTGACGAGGGTGGTTTTGGTATACTACGCACCAGTTTGTTTTCTAAGCCCTGCTCGGGTGGTGAAATTGGCAGACACGTATGCTTGAGGTGCATATGGAGAGATCCTTGCGGGTTCGAGTCCCGCCCCGAGCACCAACTCTTGGAGAACAAACATTTGTTCTTTGACAACCGGAAGTTGGAAATTAAAGAGAATTACAACTCGTAATACGAGATCAAGAAGTTTTTCTTGCTAAGCGTATACGGGCGCACGACGGATGCCTTGGCATCAGGAGGCGATGAAGGACGCGGAAGA
>JAZRWB010000066.1:0-5975 GCA_045599445.1 Kiritimatiellia bacterium
GCAGCATTTGGAGCGGTAGGTTCGCTTCGACATTGGTGGAAGGCGGGAAGTATTTAGCAACCTGCATCCGCTACGTCGAACTGAATCCGGTAAGGGTGGGGATCGTTCGGCGAGCGCGGGATTACGAATGGAGCTCGCGAAGCGGGGACAGTCCCTGCGAGAGGTGCGATTTTATTGGGGAGGACGAGAGATGGATGCTGAAAAGGGTGGTGCAAATAGGCGAAGGGAAGATATTCGGTGGGTACGAGTTCGTAACGAGCGAGGCGGGAAGGATGGGTGACAGGTTCCCGGGCCTTAAGTATTCGCTTATTCGCGGCGCAGAACTCGGCAATTTCTGTTGAAGCGCTGTAGTTTTTTGGCCGGTTGACAAAATACGCCGCTTTTTGATAAAATTTACGTGTTTTGGCCGTAAGAGTGTAGCGCGTGTGCGCGAGAGTATTGCGGAAAATTACCAAAAAAGGCAACAATGGATTCGATTAAGATCAAGGCGGAAGCCCGTACCGAGCAGGGTACCGGAGCGGTTCGTCGACTCAGGCGCGCGGGGATGATTCCCGGTAGCGTGATGAAGATGAAGAAGGGCGGCACGGAGCTTATCAAGCTTCCGGAGCACGACTTCATGATGGCGATGCGTGGCAGAACGGGCAAGCAGATTCTGGTTACGCTCGATATGAACGGTGCCGAGGTCCCGGCGCTTCTGCGTGAAATGCAGAACGACGTCCTTAAGGGCACTCCCATTCACGTGGACTTCAGCGAAGTGTCGCTCACGGAGAAGGTGCGGGTTACGATTCCGCTTTATCTCGTCGGCGAAGCGAAGGGCGTCAAGCTCGGCGGCGGGGTACTCCAACAGGTGCTCCGTACGATCGACATCGGCTGCCTGCCGACGGACATCCCGGAGAAGTTCGACGTCGACGTTACGGCGCTCGACCTCGACCAGACGATGTTCGTTCGCGATCTCAAGCTCGGCGACAAGTACACCGTTATGACGCGCGGAGAACTCGCGCTCGCGGTCGTCAAGGCGCCGGACGATGTTCCGACGGCGACGGCGGCTCCTGCGGCCGATGCGGCGGCGGCGACCCCGGAGGTCATCAAGAAGGGCAAGGAGGAGGAAGCCGTGGGCGATGCCAAGGCGGGTGACGCCAAGGCCGGAGAAGCCAAGAAGGAGGAGAAGAAGTAATGAAAAAGTACGATGCGCTTTACATCTTCGTCGGCGTCTCCAAGGACGACGCCGTGGAAGCCAATCTCGAGAAGGCGCTTTCGGAGGTGACTCGCCTCGGCGGCGCGGTCATCGCGAAGGAGTCGCTCGGTCGCCGCGGTTTCGCGCGGGCGATGAAGAAGCACGAGAGCGGCGTTTACGTGAAGGTGCGTTTCGAGATCGATCCGTCGAAGCTCGAGGAGCTCGTCAACCGCTACCACCTCGTCGAAGAGGTGTTCCGCGTGCAGATTCTCGCCGTCGACGAACGCCGTGAGGCGAAGATCGCTTCCGAGCGCGCGTCACGCGCCGAGCGTCAGGCGAAGAAGGAGGCCGCTCAGGCCGCCGCGCTTGCCGCCAAGACGGAGGGCTAAATCGCCATGGCGTCGTTCAACAAGGTTATCATTATGGGCAACCTGACGCGCGATCCCGACGTTCGCGCGACGGGGGCGACCGGCATGAAGGTGGCGCGGCTGGGTCTCGCCATCAACGAACGCCGGCGCGATCGCAATGGCCAGATGCAGGAATTTCCCGTGTTCGTCGACGTCGACGCATGGGACAAACTCGCCGAGCTGTGCGGTCAGTTCCTCTCGAAGGGCCGTTCGGTGCTCGTCGAGGGACGGCTCCAGATGGACAGCTGGGAAAAGGACGGCGTCAAGCATCAGAAGCTCAAAGTGCGCGCGTCGACGATCAAGTTCCTGCCGCAAGGCGACCGCTTGGGCGGTGCGCCGCGACCGGTCGAACCCTCGTCGAACGAGTCGCCCGAGAGCGAGTCCGACGACATTCCATTCTAATCACTTCAACTAAAGGAAAACTATCATGGCTTTCAAGAAATCCACGAGCACCGCGGGCGAGGAATTCGCCGCCCGCAAGCGTCCGCCGCTCGGTCCCAACGACCAGATCGACGTCAACGACATCGAAACGCTCAAGTACTACATCACGGATTACGGGAAGATCCTTCCCGCGCGCATCACCGGCGTCACCAGCGCCCAGCAGCGCCAGATCCGCCAGGGCGTCAAGCGCGCCCGCAACATGGGCCTCATGGCCTAAGGGAGGAGCGTCATGCACATCGAAGTAATGTTGATGGACGACGTCAAGAAGCTCGGCAAGTCGGGCGAGATCGTCAAGGTCGCTCCCGGTTACGCGCGCAACTGCCTCTTTCCGAAGGGGCTCGCGGCGATCGCGACCGAGGCGGCGAAGCGCCGGCTGAAAAAGCTCGAGGCCGAGCGCGCCGCTCGCGCCGCCGAGGAGAAGAAGGCCGCGCTCGAAGTCGCGAAGAAACTCGAGAAGCTGGAGATCACCGTTTCGGCCCACACGACCGACGGCAAGAAGCTCTACGGCTCGGTCGGCATCAGCGACATTCTCGCGGCGATCGAGGCGAACCGCGGCATCAAGCTCAGCCGTTCGCAGCTCGAACTCGACGACGCGCTCAAGGAAGTCGGCGAATACGAGCCGACGATCGATCTTGGACACGACGTCATCGTCAAGTTCAAGATCACGATTGTCGACGAAGCTCCGGCGGCGGAATAACTTCCGCTCTGGCGAGTAAAAAGAGAGCGGAGGGCGATTCCTCCGCTCTTTTTGATATAATTAGCGATATGGAAAAATTCAAGGAGGATTTGCAGGCGCTTTGCGACAGGCTCGTCGTCCAAAAGAAGTATCCCGAGCATTTTCTCGTCGTGAACTTGAACGAGGGCAAGACCGTAACTTCGATCACCGTCGGCGCGAACCACCCCGTTTCCGCCTTCGGCAAGGTCAACCCCGCCAAGGCCAAACAGGCGTCGGGCTTTTTGCATATTCGCAAGCTCACGTCCAAGGACGATCTCGGCAAGGTCGTCGTCGACGAGGAAAAACTCGGTCTCGACGAAGCGCTTGTTCGCGCGGAGCGACTTCTCGACGAGAAGTTGGACAAGTATCGCTCGCACCAGCCGACTTACGGTTGCTGCCATCTTTTCAGAGAGTGCTCGGCCGTCGGAAAATGCGTTCATCCGAACGCGCTTTTTTCCTCGGCTTGCACCTATCGGAAGAACCTCGAAGCGGGGCGGAACTTTTATCGCCGCGGTTTTTGATATAATACGCCGAAATAAATGAAGTCCAAGACCTTTATCGATCAAGTCGAGGTTTACGTCCGCTCGGGAAAGGGCGGTGACGGGGCGATGTCGATGCGTCGCGAGGCGCTCGTCGAGTTCGGCGGGCCCGACGGCGGCGACGGCGGACGCGGCGGTGACGTGGTCTTCAAGGCGTCGGAGCACATCAACTCGCTCCTTTCGCTCTATTACGATCCGAAGTGCATCGCCCAAGACGGCGGCGCGGGCCAGTCGCAGAGAATGTACGGCAAGCGCGGCAAGGATCTCGTCGTTCCCGTGCCGCTCGGCACCGAGGTCTACGACGCCGATTCGGGGTTGCTCATCGCCGATATCGTCGAGCCCGGCCAAACTGCCATCGTCGCGAAAGGCGGCGCGGGAGGATTCGGCAATGTCCACTTCAAGTCGTCGGTGAATCAGGCGCCGACCGAGCATACGATGGGCGGAGCGGCCGAGGAAAAGCGGCTTCGGTTGGAGCTAAAGACCATCGCCGACGCGGGGCTTCTCGGATTTCCCAACGCCGGCAAGAGTTCGCTTTTGTCGGCGCTTTCGTCGGCGACGCCGAAAGTCGCGGCCTATCCGTTCACCACGCTTAATCCGGTGGTGGGGACGGTTGTCTACGACGACTACGCGAAAATTCGCATGGCCGACGTTCCCGGAATCATCGAGGGCGCGGCGAGGGGCGTGGGGCTCGGACTTGCGTTTTTGAAGCATCTCGAACGCTCGCAGGCGCTCGTCTACGTAATCGACATGGAAGGAACGGACAACCGCGAGCCGTGGACCGATTACGAGGTTTTGAAAAAGGAGATCGACGAATATTCGGCGGAGCTCGCCGAACGGCCTTCGATCGTCGTCGCGAACAAGATGGACGGCGAGCGGGCGAAGGACAATCTCAAGCGATTCAAGAAGGAGACCAAGACGAAGCCAATCGAGATTTCCGCGCTGACCGGCGAGGGGCTCGACAAGTTCAAGGTCGCGCTTCGCAAGCTCGTCAATCCCAAAACCAAATTTCACCACACCCACGCCGAAGCGCCGAATTTGAAGGACATGCCGGATACGACGGGCGAGGAAATTCCCGCCGAGGCGCTGAAGTTCGCGACTTTTTTGAAGCTCGAAAAGCCCAAGGCGAAAAGCCATCCGAGCCGGGGAAACATACATTGACGAAAGGAAAGGAAAAATGAAGAAGTTTTTAAGCGCCAACGAAGCCGTCGCCCACGCCGCGGCGCAAGCGGGTTGCGTAGTGGCGAGCGCCTATCCGGGTACGCCCTCGACCGAGATTCTCGAAAACATCGCCAAGTTCAAGGATACCGTGAAGTGCGAATGGGCGGTGAACGAAAAGGTCGCGATGGAAACCGCGATCGGCGCGTCGATGGCGGGGGCGCGGGCGCTGACCGCGATGAAGCACGTCGGGCTGAACGTCGCGATGGATCCGCTGATGACTTTCACCTACGTCGGCGCGACCGGCGGCATGGTCGTCGTCTCGGCCGACGATCCCGGAATGCACAGCTCGCAGAACGAGCAGGACAACCGCAACCTCGCGAAGTTCGCGCGCGCGCTTCTGCTGGAGCCGGCGGATTCCCAGGAGGCGTACGACATGACCGTCAAGGCGTTCGAGCTTTCCGAGACTTTCCGCGTGCCCGTCATCGTCCGGCTCACCACCCGCACGAGCCACAGCTCGTCGCTCGTCGACCTCGGCGCGTTCAAGCCGCAGCCCCATCCGCTTATTCCGTACCAGCGCGACATCAAGCGGCACGTTCCCGTGCCGATGTTCGCGCGCGGTCACCGGCTCGCCGCCGAGGCGCGTACCGAGGCGATGCGCAAGGCGGCGGAGAAGTCTCCCTTTAACCGCGTTATTCCCGGCAAGAAGTCGCTCGGCATCGTCGTGAGCGCGGTCGCCTACCAGTACGTGAAGGAAATCTTCCCCGAGTATTCGATTCTCAAGCTCGGATGGACGAATCCGCTTCCGAAAGGGCTCGTCGCCAAGTTCGCGAAGAGCGTCAAGAAGCTGCTCGTCGTCGAGGAGCTCGATCCGTTTCTCGAAGAGCAGCTTCGTGCGATGGGGCTGAAGCTCGTCGAGCACAAGACCGAGCTCAATATGCTGGAGCTCAACGCCG
Source organism: Kiritimatiellia bacterium (assembly GCA_045599445.1). GTDB lineage: Bacteria > Verrucomicrobiota > Kiritimatiellia > RFP12 > UBA1067 > UBA1067. The sequence goes on from JAZRWB010000066.1 coordinate 5,388, forward strand.
ACCGTCTCCAGAATCTGCGCCACGAAATCCTGAAGGACGTCCCCAAGGCGAAGGCGGCGAAAGTCGATTCTTCCCTGCCCACTCGTCCGCCGGTTCTCTGCGCGGGGTGCGGACATCGGGGAGTCTTTTACGTTCTCCACAAGCTCGGCGCGACGGTAACCGGCGACATCGGCTGCTACACGCTCGGCGCGTTTCCGCCCCTCAACGCGATGGATTCGACGATTTGCATGGGCGCGTCGATCGGCAACGCCGCGGGCATGAAGAAGGCGGGGCTCAAGGGCCGCATTTGCGCGGTGCTCGGCGACTCCACCTTCTTTCACAGCGGCATGACGGGCATTCTTTCGGCGAGCTACAACAAAACGCCGATTACCACCGTCGTTCTCGACAACCGCATCACCGGCATGACCGGACATCAGGACAACCCCGGTTCGGGCAAGACGCTCGCCGGAGATCCCGCGCCGGTCACCGAGATTGACGCCATCGCGAAGGCGTGCGGCTATCGGCGTGTGGTAACGGTGTCGGCGGGCGATCTCGCGGCCTTGGAGAAGACGCTCGCGGAAGGGATGGATTCGAACGAGCCGGCGCTGG
>JAZRWB010000067.1:0-4694 GCA_045599445.1 Kiritimatiellia bacterium
GCGCCAGTACGGCGGAACGATCGTCCATCAGCAGCGCATGCTCGGTAACTCCACCGACTGGCAACGCGAGCGCTTCACATTCGACGAAGGGTGCTCCAAGGCGGTTACCAAGGTCTTCAAACAGCTTTTCGACGAGGGGCTCGTCTACAAGGGCAACTACATCGTCAACTGGTGTCCGCGCTGCGGAACGGCGCTTGCGAACGACGAGGTCGAGCATGAGCCGAACCACGGCCACTTCTGGTACATCAAGTATCCCGTGGTCGGGAGCGCGAATGGCGCCAAGGGCGAACCCTACAAGGACTACGTGATGGTCGCGACGACGCGTCCGGAGACGTTGCCCGGCGATACGGCGGTTGCGGTGAATCCGAAGGACGAACGCTACGCCCATCTCGTCGGCAAGACGGTGATTCTGCCGCTCGCCAATCGCGAGATTCCGGTAATTAGCGACGACTACGTGGACAAGGCGTTCGGCACGGGCATCGTGAAGATAACGCCCGCACACGATCCGAACGACTTCCTCGTCGGCAAGCGCCACAACCTCGCCGAGATCAACATCATGACCGACGACGCGCACATGAACGAACTCGCCGGCGAGAAGTATCGCGGAATGGATCGCTGGGAGTGCCGCAAGGCGATCGTCGAGGATTTGGAGGCGGCCGGCTATCTCGACCACATCGAGGACATCGACAATCAGGTGGGGCATTGCTACCGTTGCCACGAGGTCGTCGAAAGCCGTCTTTCCAAGCAGTGGTTCGTGAAGATGAAACCGCTCGCCGAGCCCGCGATCGCGGCGGTGAAGAGCGGCGAGGTGAAGTTCGTGCCCGATCGCTGGTCGAAGATCTACTACAACTGGATGGAGAACATTCAGGATTGGTGCATATCGCGCCAGCTTTGGTGGGGCCATCGCATTCCCGCCTATACTTGCCCCGATTGCGGCGAGCTCGTGGTCAGCGAAACCAAGGTCGAGAAGTGTCCGAAGTGCGGTAAGGCGATGGAGCAGGATCCCGACGTTCTCGACACCTGGTTCAGCTCGTGGCTTTGGCCGTTCTCGACGCTGGGCTGGCCGGAGAAGACGAAGGATCTCGAATACTACTATCCGACGAGCGATCTCGTGACCGCGCAAGATATCATCTTCTTCTGGGTGGCGCGCATGATGATGGCGGGAATCCACTTCATGAAGAAGCCGCCGTTCAAGAACATTGTCATCCACGGTATCGTCCGCGCCGCCGACGGCTCGAAAATGTCGAAGTCAAAGGGCAATTCCCTCGATCCGCTGGAGCTGATCGACCAGTATTCCGCCGATGCGCTCCGCTTCTCGATCGCGCTCATCACTTCGCTCGAATGCGACACCAAGGTCAACAAGGAGAAGTTCGAAATCGGGCGCAATTTCACGACCAAGATCTGGAACGCGGCGAAGTTCTTCGAGATGAAAGCGGCCGAGGTCGGCGAACTCCCCGCGCTCGATTCGCTCAAGGCGGAAAGTCTCTCCGCCGACGACAAGCACATGCTGATCGCCTGCGACAAGGCGTGCAAGCGGATGAGCGAGATTCTGGAAAGCTACCGCATTCAGGACGGTGCGCTCGCGGTGTACGACTTTTTCTGGACGCAGATTTGCGACTGGTACGTCGAGTACGTCAAGGATTCTCCGGACAAGGCAACTTCGCTCGCGATTCTGAAGGACGTCTTTTACAAGGCGCTTCGCCTGCTCCACCCGTATATGCCGTTCGTCACCGAGGAAGTGGCGCATCAGCTCGGATACTTGAAGGACGGCGAGACCATTATGCGCGAGCGCTATCCGGTCGGCTATACTGACGCGGAGAAGGCGGCGTGGGGGCTTACGGACGACATTTACGATTTCGTCAACGCCAAGCGCGAGGCGATTACCGCGCTTCGCGCGCTCCGCGCCGAATACAAGGTCGCGCCGGCGACGTTCGTGAAAGTTACGCTCGCCACCGACGACGAGAAGGCGAAAGTCGAGGCGGACTCGCTCAAGAAGGCGATGCGCGCGGAGTCGATCGAGTTCGCGAAGGCGGGAGCTGATCTCGCGATGCCGTCCAAGATCACGAAGTTCGGCACGGTCTATCTTTCGCTCGAAGGACTCGTCGATAAGGCGGCGGAGGCGAAGCGTATCGCGGGCGAGCTCGCGAAGCTCACCGGCTTCATCAAGTCGAGCGAGGCGAAACTCGCGAACAAGCAATTCGTCGATCACGCTCCGGCGGCGATTGTCGAGGAAGCCAAGCGTAAACTCGCCGAGAACAAGGACAAGGTCGTCCAACTCGAAAAGCTCCAAAAGCTCTTCGCATGATCGCCTACATTAGGGGAACGCTCGCCGAAAAGGAACCGACTCGCGTCGTCATCGAGGCGGCGGGGGTCGGCTACGAACTTCTGATACCGCTTTCCACTTACGGCAAATTGCCGCGCGTCGGCGGCGAGGCGAAGCTCGTAACGGCGCATTGCGTTCGCGAGGACGACGAAATTCTTTTTGGTTTCGCGGAAGCGGAAGAGCGCGAGTTCTTCCTGAAGTTGACTTCGGTCAGCGGAGTCGGGCCGAAGATCGCGATTGCGATTCTTTCCGGCGCGGCGATCGGCGAGCTCGCGCTCGCGATCGCGGGCGGCGACGCGAAGCGGCTTGCGGCGATCAAGGGCGTGGGGAAGAAGACGGCGGAGAAGATTTGCGTCGAATTGAAGGACAAGGTCTCCGCTTACGCGGTCAAGGGCGCGCTCGGAAATGGCGGCGAGGCGAAGCCGTTTGTCGCGGACGCTTGCGCGGCGTTGCGCGCGCTTGGTTTCAACGAGGAAACTTCTTCCAAGATGGTGGCGGATGTCGTAGCCAAGAATCCCGATTTGGACGATGTCGAGCGGGTTATCCGACTCGCGCTTTCGAGCCGATAAGATGCGCGGAGAGCTGAAATTGGTGCGAATGGCGCGCGGAGCGCTTTCGGGCTTTTTCTTCGTTTCCTACGGGCTTGCGGCGTTGCCGTTCGCACCGATGTTGCTACTGCCGATTTGGAGCGGGCGATCGATTCGTCGAATAATTCGCTTTTTCTACAAAACATTCGTCTTTTTCGCGCGACTCACTCGGCTTTATCGGGTGGAAATCGACGCACGGACGAAGGCGCAGCTATCGGAGTGTCGCGGGAAAGTGGTCGTTATGAACCATCTGTCGCTCATCGACATTTGCGTTTTGATGGCGCATCTGCCCGATTCCACGGTAGTCGCCAAATCCGCCACGCTACGCAATCCGTTTCTTTCAATGGTGGTGAAGCGAGGTTTTATCGTCAACGACGAAGACCCGAATGTGGTAATCGAATCGGCCAGGCGCGCGCTTTCAGACGGCGTTAACGTAATCGTTTTTCCGCAAGGTACGCGCGGCGGCGCAACGTTGAAGCGCGGCGCAGCGCACTTTGCGCTGGCGGCGCAGGCGGATATCGCCGTCTTTCGTGTTTCCTACGATCCGCTTGTCTTGGCGAAGGGCCAGCCGTGGTGGGATGTCGGCGACAAGGAAATCGTGATTTCACTTGTCGGAGCGGGAACGCTGTCCGCAAAAGGCGAAAACACCCACGCCGCTGCGCGTAGACTTACCGAGCTTATCGGGGAGCGAATCGGCTGATTCGATAGAGGTGCTCGACGAGCTTCGGGTCGAGCGTTTTTTCGAGAAAGGGAATTACCTCGTGGCGCACCTTGTTGCGCTCGATCGAGGTGTCGTCGTTGGAGGCGTCTTCGCACCAATGTTCGCCGAATTTTCGGAGATAGTCCTTGAGCTCGCGGTCGCGACAGCCGAGAAGTGGGCGTACGAAGCGAATCGCGCCAACTTCGCTCGTTTCGCGAATGCCGGAGAGCGAGGCGCGGCGCAGTTTCATGAGGAACGTCTCGGCGACGTCGTCCATGTGATGGCCGGTGGCGATGGCGTCGAGTTCGAGCGACTTCATGGCGCGGGAGAAGAAGGCGAGTCGCACTCGCCGGGCCGCCATCTCGAGCGACTCTCCGCTTTTCTTGGTTACCTTGGCGTGAGTGCCCTTGAAAGGCAGGTTTAGGCGTTTGGCCAAGTCTTGCACGAAGCGATATTCGGCTTTCGATTCCTTCCTGAGGCCGTGGTCGACGTGAAGAATGACGAAACGCTTTTTGGCGTTGCGTTTCTTGCCGCCTTTGGTGAGCAGGAAGGCGAGTGCGACGGAATCGGCGCCGCCGCTTACGGCAAGGCCGATTCGTCCGTTGGGCAAGATGGCTCGATTGATCTTCATTTGGTGCGGTGTTGGGTATTATAGCATAACGGCGGCGCTCGAAGATGATAAGTTCGTTTCTGGTAACGCTCGGTCAACTACGTGCCCGAACCGAGCCGTATCATCTTCTCGCTTGCATTGGGACCTTCGCGTTCGTTCGGTCGATATAGTGGTTCTCGCTTTTAACTAAAACTGAGATTTAGGGCAAAATAGGGATTTAGGGCAAACCGTTACATGCTTGACATTTATTCAAGCTAAGTGATAAAATTTAAGTGTCGTTAGGAGAGAAATCTTTTTTGAAGAATAGGGGTATTTCAAGATGGCGCAATTTGTAGAAGTAATCAAAGGAATGAATGTGGCTGAGCGGATGCAAGCCCTTGAGTACTTATGTACTGTTCTTTCGTCAAATTTTGCCGAGCATTCTCCAGATTGGCATTTAGCAGCGCTCCAAAAAACTGAAGAGCTCGTCGCAGC
>JAZRWB010000068.1:0-1297 GCA_045599445.1 Kiritimatiellia bacterium
GCCGGAACCCGAGCCCGAGGAAATCGACATGACCGAGGACGTCGACGTCACGGTCGACGTCGTAACTCCCGACATCGTCAATCCCGCGCCGCCGAGTCCCGATCCGGGCGGCGAGCCGGACAAGGTCGCGCAAACGCCGAGTCCGGTGACGATGGCCGCGGTCGCGGGCGCGAAGTTTCGCGGCATCGGCGACGGCACGGAAGGCGGCTTCGGCACGCTCATCAAGGGCGGGCAGAACGTCGACGGGTGTCTTATCGGCGTACTCGTCGACTTGAAGCGCGACGGCGAGGGCAATCGCAACGATTATAGCGGCAGCAAGTCGTGGGAATTTCTCAAGGGCATCGCCGCCGGCGGATTTTCCGCCGAGGCGCTTGCGAAGTTTTACGTCCCTAACAAGAAAGTCGCGCTCACCAAGGTGCTGATCGATCCGTCGACCAGCGCCGACGACGGCCCCAAGGCGTTCGGCGCGAACGATTTCGGCGGTTCCGGCTGGATGGCGTATTACACCGGCGAGCTTAAGCCGACCGAGAAGGCGCGCTATCGTTTCGTCGGCTACTTCGACGAGTTTATGGTCGTCAAAATCAACGGCAAGGTGGTTCTCGAGGCGTCGTGGGGGCACGGCCCGCAGGATCGCCGGGGCTCGGGTTCGGCCAGCGCCGCTTCGGGACGGATTACCGGTTGGGCTCCGCATGACGCCGAGCTGGTCGGAAAGTGGGCGAGCCCGCAGCACAATTCCTGGCTTGTCGTCGGCGATTGGTTCGACGCCGATCCGAGCAAGATCTTGAAGATGGAACTGGCGCTCGGCGAAACGCAAGGCGGAAAGTGCGGCGGATGCTTGCTCATTCAGAAGGAAGGCGAGGAATATCCGAAAGACGGCGGTAGGTCGATTCTGCCGATTTTCGCCTCGCGTCCGCTCTCGGTGAACGAAAAGGATCGCATCGGAAAGAATTCGTTCAAGTTCGGCGTCGATTCGCCGCGATTCAATTCGCGCGGCAGCGCCAAGGCCAAGGAGAAGATGGTCAAGGACGACGTTTCCGTCGGAGTGGACATCTAAAACGTCATGGCGGACGGCATCATCGATATCGACGAACTTTCCGAGCAGTACGAAGAGCACGGATTCTTCCGGCGAATCGGCGACATGCTCGCCGGGTTCAAACAGCCGAAGGATTCGCGCGACTACAAGCTCGCGCTTATAGAGCTGCAGCGACTCAAGGCGCCGATCATCGCGATCGTCGCGCCGATTCTCGGAGTAATCGTCCTTATCGTGGTGACGGCGGTTTCGGCGCAACAGCGCGAG
>JAZRWB010000069.1:0-1139 GCA_045599445.1 Kiritimatiellia bacterium
GCGTTGGCACGACGCAGAGGTGAAGATTCACGGCGACCAGCTCGTGATAACCCACAAGGACGAGGACGCCTGACGAATATCTGCCGAGGCGAAGCCGAGCTGCCGAAGGCAGGCGCTAGCGCAGTGCGGACAAAGACGGAAACGCGGCAGACCATCACGGTCGCGCGGGCGCTTGCGCGTCGCTCGGCCCCTTGCGGCCACTTCGTGGTTCGCGCTTCGCGCTCAGGCAACCCGACGCCTTCGGCGCGTGCGAATCTCGCGATCGCCTTCGGCGACCTACCCTCCGCTTCGCTTCAGCGCGTTTCGTTTCTGCTTTACGCCTCGTACATCGCATTCCCGCAACTCACGGGATGCCGATGAGGATAGGGTAGGCGACATTCTCCTCGACCACGTGCTTCGCGGCGGGGATCTCATCCTGCTGAACCTCCTGCGGAAACGCAGAGAGTCCGGGGAAGATGAAGAGAGCGGCGATTGCGAGATTTCTGATGGTCTTGTTCATGGGTTTGTTCCTTTCGTTTCTTGCTTGCTTTTCAAATCCTAACAGCTAACAGCTAATCGCTAACCGCTAACCATTACACCCCGATTACGAACGAGACCGGCAAAGGTTACACAAAATCTTCATTAAATTCGTAATCTCCAAAAACAATAGCAAAACCGACGTTTTACAACCGAAACTCACCCTGCACAAAGGTCGGCTTGCGACCTTTCGCGCCAGATTGCGGCACAGGCGCGGCAGGTTCGCGAGGAGCGGACGGGATCGGGATCGCAGCACGGAATCGCACCCGGCGGAGGCGTCTTACCCTTCTTCGCGTCGTACCGCTTGTAGAACTTGCCGCCGATCACGGCGCAGCACGTCCCGTCGATCTTCACGGTCGCCAGTCCCTCTCCAGCCAGCACCCATTCCATCCCCGGCGCGACCTCGTCGGTGATGCCCTTGATGCGCGGGCCGTCGTATGTGCGCTTGAACAATGTCGGAATCTTCTTCATCGCCTTTCTCTCCTTTGCGCTGACACTATACCGTAAGGTCCGAACTCATAGCAAGCGGGTCACGGTATCGACTTGACCCAATCCTCGGGACACTCCTGCGGCAGATACTTCTTCGTCAGCTTGAATCGCCTCGCGTTGCATTTCTTAAGCGA
>JAZRWB010000070.1:0-2323 GCA_045599445.1 Kiritimatiellia bacterium
CTCGCGAGAACCCTCGCGCTCTACTTCTTCGCGAAGAGCGGCATGTCCAACTGCCAGGCGTTCAAGGAGAAAATGCAGGCAAATCCAGACATGGTATTCGACCTCGTCATGGGAAAGGAGGTCTAAAGTAAATCACCATGGCACACCTCCGCGGAATCGGGATTAGTCCATTCGAACGGAAAGGTGCGGCACTTGTCGGGCTTCACCGGATGAATCCGGCAGCGATTGTCTTCGGTGAGATAGACGCACGAATCGTCCGGACGACTCTTGAGTACGAGTCCCTTCCGGTCCGGCGCGATTTCGGTCTCACGGTCGATGAACTCCTGCTCGGACATCCCGAGGAATGCGGCGATGCGCTCGACCTCGGCCTCGCCCACCCGCACGATTCCGTCCTTGATCCGACAGCACGCCCCGCACCCGCGGCACTTGAAATTTGCTTCGTCGATCTTCATTGACTGCCGCGCTCCGAATCAACCTTCGTTCTCAGAGCCGCTCCGATTTCTTCAGCGACAATATCGCCCATCTGATGGCAACGGTCGTAAAGCTCGGCCTTGGTCGGCTCGCGCGCCATCGCGGGCCAGAGCGAAATGAAAAGCATACGCCCTTCGGCGCAAAACTTCTCATACTGCCGCCCGGGGTGCCACCGCTCGCCGAATCCCTCCGGCGAGAGCACGATCCACCGCCCGCCCGCAAGCCCCAGCGCATGGCCACAGGCCTTTTCGCAGGGGCTCATGAAAGTCGAAACGCCAGCGCCGCCCGGCCCGAGGCGCGAAGCCCGCGCAACCGCCTCGCTCCACTCGGGCCCGTTTTCGGCCCACTTGCGCGAACAACGGAACGGCTCCAAGACCGGCAACTCCAAAAGCGCCGCATTTCCGTAGCCATACCATTTGCGCCCGAGAAAGTCGATTTCGTTCACGCGCTGAAAATACTCGCGATGGCTCTTGCGAAGCCAGCTTCGCGCAGGGTTCTCGCGAATGTAACGCGTAAATGCCGCAAGCTGATTCTCGCATTTGACGATCCAGTCATGCCAGTCGGCGAAGAACACGGAGGCAAAACGCTTAGTTTCCTTCGCCTCCAGAACTACGCGTTTCGCCGCCTCGTCGCCCGCCTTCGCGCAGACCTCCCAATACGCCCGCGACAAGGCCTCCATCAGCCACTCGACATAATAGCCAAGAGGCTTGCCCGCGCTCGTAAAGCTAAGCGTCTTGCTTTCCGTCTCTCCAGCGAGCCGAATCAGCAAATGAATATGATCGGGCATCACCGAAAAACACTCGATCGGGCAAATCCCCGGAACGCGCTCGTGGAACCCACGAATGACATGAACGAACGCCTTGGTGATCGCGTTCATTTCGCATCGCCCCGGAGCAACAATCGCCGAGAGCGGCTCAAGCCCCTCAAGCCGCCTCAACGTGACCATGTAGTAATACGGCCGCGTATAGTCAAAACCTCTCAATCGCCAACCCATAAACTCACTATTCAAGCCCAACCTTGAAAGCCTGCGCGAGCGGGGCGGCGAGGGGACGGTAGACGTGGGCCACGGGATCGAAGGTGATCGGCGCGATCTTCTCCGCATCGGGTTTGCCGTCCGTGAGCGCGAACTCGTCGCAAGCGACGTTCACGACCTTACCGACGACGAGGCATGTCTCGGGATCCATCGAAACGAGCTCGCATTCGAAGACGAGCGGCAATTCGTCAATCGTCGGCGCGTCGACATGGTTCGAGCGCGTCACGTGAAGTCCGCTCTTCGCGACCTTGTCGGACGTCTTATTGCCCGAGACACAGCCAAGATAGTCACAGGCCTTCACCTGCGCGGCCGTCCCGACCGAGATCGTGAAGCACTTGCGCTTCTCGATGTTCGCCCAGGTCTTGTGCGTATTGTCGATACAGACGGTGAGCAGCTCCTCGCCGCCCGTCCCGCCCCAAGCGGCGTTCATCACGTTCGGCGCCCCGTCCTCATTGTAGGTCGCGATCATCAGCACCGGCATCGGATAGAGCCAGGTCTTAACACCAAAGTCTTTTTTCATTTTGTCTCTCACTTCTGGCACTTGGGACAATACCAGCTCGTACGCCCGCCGAGAGTCACTTTGGCGACGGCGGTTCCGCAGGCGGGACAGGTCTTCTGCGCGTAAATCTTCAGCTTCTGCACGAACTTGCCCTCCGAACCGTCCACGCTGCGGAAGTCATGGACCGTCGTTCCGCCGCACTTGATCGCGAGCTTGAGGATGCGCTTCGCCTCCCGCGCAATTGCGTCACATTCGCCGCGCGTAAGCCGCGAGGCGGGACGCTGCGGACGGATCCCGCACGCGAACAGCGTCTCGGCCGC
>JAZRWB010000071.1:0-27869 GCA_045599445.1 Kiritimatiellia bacterium
ACCCGTAGGATCGACTCCCATCTACTTCGCCAGTTCTATGGCCTATGTGGCTCCCCTCGCGGAGAACGCATGTATTATACCAAAAAATCAGCCATCGCGCGAATGCCAGCAATTTGACTCCAGAGCGCCATTAAATAAGCCGCCCTAGCAGTCGGCCATGTCCATATATGGAGATTTGCCCCTCTCACGTCACCTTCAAATATCTTCCCTTCGCCTATTTGCACCACCCTTTTCATCATCCACTTCTCATTCTCCCCAATAAAATCGCCGCTTCCGCAGGGACTGTCCCCGCTTGTCCGAAATGCGCTTAAAGCGCCTTTAATTCCGCCTCTGCCATCGTCTGCGAAAGCGTAGCGCGTCAAGATTGCCATCGGCTGCGAGACGGTTGAGGATGATGCTCGACTGTCGCGAGTTTACGCCGCTCTTGTAGCCCATTACCGCGCAAGCGAAAAGCGCCTCTACCTCGCCGAAGCCGATTTTGCGATTCTCCTGCTCTTCGGGACAACCCGCGGCCACCCAGGCGTCAATGATGTCCATAAGGGAGGGATTCCGGCAGATACCTCCAGTCAGTTCGACGCATTGCTTCCAGTAGAACGCCTCGACCAACTCCCCGCGCAAATTTGCGTAATCGCCCAATAGCGACATCGCCTTGACATGTCCAAGCATAGCCGCCTTGTAAAGACAACTCATATACTGCCAATCCGTCGAGATGTCCGGCGCTTCACTATGATGCATATCGAGTGCTTTCGTCCACAGTCGCTCGGCCTCTTCGAGTTCTGCGGGCGAGGGCTCGGGAATATCAATCGTTTCGACAGGTTTGGACGATGGTAGATGGGGAGCAGGCGATGGTTGGTCGCTTTGAGTCGCTGGCTGCTTGGGGCTCTTGTCTACGGGCGGGTCGTCTTCGTCTGACTGGTGACGCTCGATACGCCTACGGCACCAATGGTAGATCGCATACGCGACGATCAACACCGCCGGAATCGTAATTCGCGCGTTTTCCGGTTCAAGCCATGTCGGCAAGGTCATTTTTCTCTAAAATCCCTCTTGACGCGAATGCGGACGATCTCCGGCGCCTGACGATAAACGACTTTCAACAGCTCCTCGATTTCATTGGGATTTTTCTTCGCATCCCGCAGAATCTCCGCCAACGTCAACCGAAAGAGCCAACTCGTCTCCGGCGTGCCGGCGACGGCAATGCGCGCACACTTCTCGGCCTCGTCGTATTCGCCGAGATGATTGAGCGTATCCGCGAAATCGTTATAGATCTCGAACGGCGGCTGCTTTACCCCCGAAAGGACTACACGATAGAACGCCGCGCTTGCGATATAATCGCCTTCACTGGCCGACACCGCGCCCATTACCGCGTTCGCGGGGATGAATCCCCGTCCATCCCGACGCGCGAGAATCGTCCGGGCGATGCGTCCCGCCTCGACGAGATTGCCCGCATTGTAAGCTCTAATCATCTCGTTGCCCCGCTCAGCAATGGTCTTGAGGATGTCTGGAAGCGGCTTTTTGCCTTGGGATTTTTCAAACTCGTTCACCCACTTCTCGAATTCCAATCGAAACTCGGCCATCACCTTGTCGTCAGGACGAACTGGTCCGCAAGCACTCACCAACGTCAACGCGTTTTTGTTCTTGCGCAATATCGCCATCCTGTCCTCGATACGACGACGCTGCGACTCCTCGGCCATAAATCCACCGCGCAACATTTCGTTTAGATTTATGAGCGCGGAGACATTGTTCGCATCCACCTCTTCGAGAATACGCCAGTAAAGCTTCCAAGCCGCTCGCCGATCTCCCGCTTCGGCGAGCGCGTTTGCGAGAGTATTTGCCTCGTAGGCAAAAGCACGACGAAGCGTTGGCACAAAACGATCGCGCGAGGAGAGATACGGCTTCATCGCCTCCCAACGCGCTTCCCACTTTGCTATTGTCGTGGATTTGCCAGTCATCACATATACACGCTCGGGATGGAGGCGCACGGCAAGCTCGGCAAAAGTCTTGGGACCGATTGTTGCCGCTACCCAAAGATTCGTCTCGGCCGGCCATTCGCGACGGACGAGCTTGATCAGCTCGGCTCGATACGCATCGTCCTCGCGTAGCGACAACAGCCGCTTGGAAGAGCCCTGCTCACGGCGCTCCGCCTCCCAAATCATCTGATCGTCCGCAACGCCTCCCATGACGACGAAACGTCCGTCCGCCTCGTCAAGCATCGTGCGCGCATAAACGCTTGCCACTTCACCGATGGTGTAGTCGTGCTCGACTGATATCACAACCGCGTAAAGTATGCTCAACGCAAGAATCGTCCATCCGCCAATCATGCGGAAATAGTACTCCCATGTCCGCTTGTCGATACCAGCGAGCATGTTCGCCCCGCCCAGGGCTACTTCGCGCGCACGTCGCGTCATCAGCAGAAATACGGCGTTAAGCGCCCAAAGCGACAGAATGCCGGCGAAAACCCACAAAACCGAAAGCGCCCCTGTAACGGCACGATCCCAGACCGGCGGCAAAAAGAGCCATACGACGGCCGATGCTACGCCAATACGCCAACCGAGATAGCGATTCGCCATCGCACCGATGAGTCCGCCCGAAAGCGCGGCCGCGACGATCGAGACTGAGACGAACTTGCCGCCGAAGACCTGGATGAAATAGCCCCAAACCGGATGGGCCATTTCGGGAAGCGGGGCGATCTTCCCCGCCCAAGCAAGCGCCATTCGCGTGTGGTCGTTCCAGGGAAGTCCATTGGGCGAGGAGAAAAAGTAAAGCAACAATCCGCCTATCGTCGCCGCCCAAAAAATCAACTCGCCTCTTATGTCTCGTTTCATCGCATATCTCTCGTTTGGGTAAAACCTACGAAATGAAGGCGGCGCAACGCGCCGCCCGTGAATACTTCGGTAAGTACTTAACGCAATCCCACCAACGGTCCGTCTTTATGCACGACGACGAAGCGCGAGACACGCCAAGCCAAAGAGCATCAAGACACCCGTCGTCGGCTCGGGGATGGCCGCCGCAGTCCAGCTGCCGGCGGTACCGCCTTCGGAACCAATCGTGGGATCGAACGTAAGGGAACCGTCTTCGATAACCGAGCTTTCGAATACGCGGAACTTGTCGCCACCATCGCCCAGATAGGCGACGATGGCGATGTAACTATCGCCGCTCGTCATCGAACCTCCCTGCATCCGCGGCACGAAGGTGTAAACGCCGTCATCGAAGCCCTCACCATACGGAATCATCGTATCCATGCGGTCAATGCCGGCACGATAATCGACGTAATTGGCCGCGAGATAGTTGGAGATCGCTTCCTGCGAACTCGCGCCTCCGAAGATTGACGCCGCCACACCCGCCGTGCAGTAATAGGCAGAGTAGTTGGCTACGTCGCTCGTCGTTTCATTGTTCACCCCCACGGTGTCGAGGTATGCCCAAGTAGTGGCGGCGTAGCTCGTCGCCATCGCCATCACTGCCACTGCCATAATCATTAACTTTTTCATTTTAATTTCTCCTTGTTGTCAAATTATTCCTTAGTCCTGCGCCTCGACCTTCTGCAGACGGATTTGGAAGAAGCGGAAGCCGGTCTCTTGCATTGTCTGCTGCCTATTCCATCCTTCAACCTTTACCCACTCATCCTTCAGATCGTACTTGCCATAAAGCACTTCTTCATAGCCAGCAACCTGGATGCTTGGATAGGGGTAGGGTACGCCAGACTCGTCGAGCATCAACTGATAGACGACGGCATCGGTGAGCTGGGTGAGATCGAAGTCGGGGTTCTCGATCACGATCTTCTCCAGCGACATGCACTTGTAGAAGGCCTTCTCGCCGATCGTCGTAACGTCCTTACCTACCGTAACCTTGTTGAGCTTCGTGAAGTCCTTGAAGAAGCGCTTGCCGACGATCTTGACACCATCGCGAATCACGGCTTCCTCAACCGATCTCTTCTGCTTAGTGGTGAAGGTCGGAGCGACGTCGGCGCTGCCCTTGCCGGTAATGGCGAGATCCTTGCCATCATCGGAGATGACGATGCCGTAGTCCTTGGCCAGCGTACCCTTGAAGGTCGAGCCCTCGACGACGATGTCGTCTTCGCCTTCCTTCGAGAGAATGATCTTCACCGTAACATTGGCCTGCTTCTCGGTTTTGTTGACCACCGCGCAAGTATAGGTGCCGCCAGTGAGCTCGATAAGCTGCGCGTAGGTGATCTTGAACTGAGGCGCGAAGGTCTCAAGGAGCTTCACGGGCGTATCCGCCTCAAGCGCGAACAGCGGGAAGTCGACCATCGGCTCGCCATCCAGCGGATTCGAGCCCTTGAGCGTGAACTCGTCGCTGCCGAGCGCGATATCCGAGGAAATCTCGAAGTCGACGTTCCAATCGTCGTAGCCGACCGCCGCAGTGCCAAGCGTGTACTTGACCGCGAGATCGCAGCCCTCGACCGTAATCGTCGTATCCTGCGTCGCCGTCGGGAGCGCCTTGGCGACGAGCTTGCCGTTATCATCCCAGATATAGCCCGCCGGAGCCGCCGCTTCGAACGTAGCCGCCTTGGTGACGACGCCCTTCTCGATGTTCGCGCCCGCAACGAGCTCGCCATTGAGCGCACCCGCATTGAGCGCTAAGTTGCCGCCCGAAAGCTCGACATTGCCCGTGATGAACACGCCATACACTCCGCCAACCGTGACCGATGGAATATCATACTCGCCATACTTGCAAGTATCGAACGCGAAATCGCCTTCCGCCGCAGTGATATACGAATCTTCAATCGCGACCGTGCCCGAATTATTGCTCATCACATAGCGCGTAGGTACGCCATTGTGCGCGATATTCGTACCATCAATTTGCATATTCTTAAGCGTGAGGTCGGCGTAGTTCTGAATAACCATCGCTATGCCCTTCTCAGCGCTATCCTTCTGCCAGATCGCTTCCTTATTCTCTTCCGAGCACTGAATCGTACCGTTCTGGAAGATAATCGTCGAACCCTCGAGAATCTGGAAGCCAGTCGTCTTCGTGCCCGCCGAACCGGCGCCTGGGCACTGGAAGGTAATCGTCTTCAAACCGAATTCCATTGTGAAGTTCTTGCCGCTCGGAATCGTGATTCCGCCAATCGTCACGTCCTCGAGAAGATCAATCGTCTCGCCGCTCTGAACCGCCGTAATCGCATCCGCAAGCATCAAGTAGAGCTTGGTGCCAATCTTGGCCTCAGCAGGATCTTCCGCCGGGACCTTATAGCCGTCGGCGTCAGTCGTCCACTTGCCAATGCCGGTTTCGGACGTCTTGATGAGCGAAGTATCGGTATCAATCGCGCCCTTGAACTTACCACCGGCGATAAAGCTGGTAATCGGGGCATGATCGCCATCCGCGTGCGAAGCAACCGCCGCGCCATTCTCGGACTCGACAATCACAGTTCCATCGATGAAGACGGTCGCAACCTCGCCCGGATAGCCGATGTTGTCAATTTCAATGGCGTCACCAGTGTTGTTGAAGCCGTTATTGGACTTCACCCACTCAGCGTACTCGCCATTCGCAACAATCTTACCACCCGCGATAAAGAGATCGCCGCTCTTCATGATAATACCCATCGCGCCTTCAATCGTACCATCATTAATAATAACAGTACCATCCTGCGGATTGAAGATGCCGACGCTGTCGTTCTCGACAACCGCCTTGATCAAAGGTTTGACATCGCTAGGGTTATCAGCATCAATCGTGATCTTCGTGCCCGGACGAGCGCCATGGCCGCTGATTGCAGCGGTGTTGCCGATGATCTGGCCACCGAGAACCTCAAGCTCCGCAAATTCAGCGCCCTCACGGACATCACCCTTCTTGGTCATCTTAATCGCACCATAGAGGTCGCCACCCGTCGCATCAATCGCGCCATTCGAAGATGTCGCCACCACCTGAAGCTTGCCACCATAGGCGACGCAGAAGAGGTGATCGTGCGACGAATCGGCTGGAGCCCAATCGGCGCTCTGGGTAACCGAGAACGCATCGAGATCGAGCGTGACTTTCTTGTCAACGACAATCCAGTCGGTAAGCGCAACATTCTTCAAAAGCACGATGGAGTCATTGTCAGTAGCCGCCGCAAACGCCTCCGCAAGCGTAAGATAGCTCTTGCCGCCAAAAATCTCGGCTTCGGCCTCAGCCGTGGACTTGCCTTCGATCGCCGCAGCAATCGTAGTCGCAATCGTGGTCGCATCGGTGATGTTGTCGAGCTGGACGGACAACGTGCCTTCACCATCGTTGAAGAGCTTGCCATTGTCAGCCGTATAAACGAGCGTCACGGATTCGCCATACGGAACGGTGACCGAACCATCTTCGCCAATCGTGTAGCCCGCGATGGACGGCGTCGCGCCCTCGATCGTCGGAACCGTGAAGGTCACGCTGAAGTTGGCGATGTAGTTGCCCTCTTCGTCATAGTCGCCGGCGTAGTCGACGTGATTAGTAAGCACATTACCGTCCTCGTCAACGAGAGTAACCGAATCAATATCAGCATCTTCCGCCTTCGTGAAGACGGTAACCTTACCAGCGGTCATTTCCGCCGCCGTGATCGTCGCCTTGACCGAGCCCTCGCCATCGAGCATCAAGCCACGCTGGGTTGCGATATCAATCGCCGCCTCGTCAAGCGTAATCGTATAGAAGTTGCCCGTGCCGACAAGCGTGATCGCACCTTCAAGCGTGAACGCGCTGATCGTGCCCGCAACTTGATCGCTATTGTTCTGCAAGAGCGCTCCCTCGACACCGATAATCTTAGCAACCGTCAGAGTGCGCGCAGCACGCTGCTGATAGGTGGCGCCAGAAGCAATCTTGATGGTGCCGTCAGCAAAGGTCGTCGCCTCGGACGAATAGACCTTGCCAGACTGGATGTCAAGCGTTCCCGTACCCGTAATCGTCGTTGCTACGAGTATGAGTTGTCCCTCACCCTTCTTTGCGAGCGTATTTTCACCCAAGGTGATCGTGGTCGGATTCCAACCGCCAGCGTGCGACTGAATCGAAAGGTCGCCAGTCGGATTGACGGACGAATTCGCCGTCAACGTAAGACCTGGCACAAAGGTCGCATCGCCCGTGTTGGCGAGTTCACCGCCGTTAAGCGTAATCGCGTAATTCGACGATCCCTGACCGTTCACATCAAACACCGCGCCTTCGTTAACCGTAATCGCACGAGCCGTAGGCGGCGCCACCGTCGCCTGAAGCGTACCAGCGGCAACTACAATCGCAAAATCAGGATTCGCCTCAACAATATCAGCGCCAACTTCCAAGCCGCCCCAAGTCCAAACACCATCAGTATAGGTGAACGGAATCGTCTGATCAACTGTAATCGCAAGCGAATACTGCTGAGTAGATTCGTCGTACCCGATCTCCGCTGTGCGTCCAGTGGTCGTCGTAATACCAGTCGCCTCGATCTTGGCATCGTCGCCCAACAATGCCGTACCAGTGAGACGGATTGAACGATTCGAGAATTCCTTGGTGAGATCAAGCGACGAGAAGTCGAACGTCAGCGTCTTGTTCGCAGCCACCGATACGGCACCGCCAAGTTCCATCGCATCAAAGGAAATCTGCGTATCCGTGCTGATAGTCGTACGACCCGCAACCACGATCTCGCCAGTTGACTCTTCGCCCTTCACAACCGTTATCTTACCACCGGCGTTAAACGTCATCGCCTCGAACGTCTTGACCTCAGCCAAGTTGCTCGTGAGGGTAACGCCAGCTTCCTCGGGCGGCGTAATGGTTACGGACGAACCGGCATCCGGCTCGCTATACTTCTGCTCCGAATCGCCGACCTTGGTCCAAGCGTCGGTCTCGACCCAGCTTCCATTCTCCGTAAGCGTGCGGTTGAACGAGCCGGACGGTGATTGGTACGGATAATCCTTGGCTATGGCGCGCATCACCTTGTCGTTGAGCACCACGTCGTACACACGGACGAAATCAAGCGTCGCGTCGGTCTCCACATCCGTGGAACGCTTGAAGCCGAAGCCGGCTGGCCAGTCCTGAGTACGCCCAATACCGCCGTGGATCGAGCCGAGCTGGATACCATTACCGAGCGTCACCGTCTGATTCTTGAACACATACGGTTGCAATACCTCACCGTCAAGATAGATGTTGACGACCGTATCCTCGCCCACCTTCTTCAACGTGAAGGCGTAGAGGTGGTCCGTGGTCTGGGCATGCGGAACCGTCATACGGCAAAGAACATCGTGTTTCTCGACACCATCACCTGAATTGATGTTGCCATAAGCATAGCCGAGCACCACCTCTTCCTTGGCTACGTCACCGGAAGCAAGGAAGAGGGTATACCTCGATCCTTGCGTCGTTGAGCCAATGCCGATCTGACAAGTATTGTCGGTCTTCATGACCTTGCCATACATGACAACCGTAACTTCACCCGGGAAAGTCAAGTCGCGCCACGGCGCCGAAGCGGCGTAGATTCCGCCCGCCTTTTCACCTTCTTCGTTCTCCACATACTCCGCGCCGGGGAAGCAGTGCGTTCCATCGAACTGAAGCGATCCCGTATCAGTACCCGTGCTGGCGAGCGTACCCTTGAAGAGATATTCCATCAACGCGCTCTTGCCGTAAAACTCGGGGTCGAACAGGATCTTTCCGTCCTTGATCGTGGTATTCTCGATAACCGTACCATCCGCACGGTAGAGCCGGACGCTTGCAGGATCAACGCCCGACGGCACCGTAAACTCGCCGCAATCGTTGATTTCGACGGTGTAGCCGTAAATCGCCTTGCCCGTGCCTTCGGCGATAATCGTACCGTTGAAAGTCTTCGGCGTAAAGATTACATTACCACCAACAACCTTGATGGTGCCGTTGTTGACGACTGCCGTCGAGATGGTGATGTCACCATCCGTCGCATCAAAGGTCAAGATCTTGTCGGTATTAACCGTAATCACCTGCGTAATCGGCATCGCCGCCGTCGAGGCGATCTTCGCATCGCCAGCAACCGTAACTGGAATCGTGCGCGCGGCATTGTAGGAAGTAATGCCATACTCGCCGAGCTTCAACTCGCCGCCATTCAAATTAAGCGCATTCGTGCCGCTCGCAGAAGCCGAGGCCTTAATGCCCTTCGCGGTGAATACGCCGCCATTGATATTAATCGTCTGGTTGTTTCCAGTCTTACCAACGAGAACCTGCGCATCAGTCGCCGTGAACTTCGCATTATCGCCCATCGTGAAGGTCGAAGGACCATCCCAGTGGCCAAACATAATCGACGACTGGTTGGAGTCGACAATGGTCGAACCCGTAACCACAATTTCCGCCGAATCGCTCAAGGTCAAATTCGAGGTGCGTCCAGCGGCACCCTGCGAGAGAACGACTTTTTCAGACGTAAGCATGGTCGTGCCCGAAAGATTGAACGAGGCCTGACCAATGCCAAAGCCCGCATCGCCGTTGGCGTAGACCGTCGCGTTCTCCATATTGACCATCGACTGCGTTCCCGAATGAGTCGTGCCGATATAGAAGGTCGCATCCTTCAAGGTCATCGAACCATTATTAACCGCGAAGGTAATCGGCGCAGCCGCATCAGCCGTGCCAGCACCGCCCGCGTAAGTGACGCCATTAGCCGCAGTCTTGAGTTCAGTTACCGGCCAAGCGTAGGTAATTCCACCAGTGCAACCATCAACAATGAACTGCCCGACATTCGGAAGCGCTTCCGTCGCCTTAAACTTAATTGGACGCGCACAAGTAATCGTAATCTTGCCGAGCATCATATCTGGCTTGTCGAATTCAATCTCAACTTCACCCTCGCCGTCAGCGACAGTAATCGTTACTTCATTGAGCTGACCCTCCTCAAAGGTCTTACCTTCATCCCAAGTAATATCGCTGAACTTGGTGCTACCGCTAATCGTAGCCGAGAAGTCCTGCTTAATAACGACATCACCCTTGTTGATTACCTGCACCGCGCAAAGCGTCGCACGACCACCCGTACGCACCGCGTTAATCGTTACAGTATCGCCCGTGCAACCATTTACGCGAAGCGCATTCTTACCAATCTCTGGGGTTGCATACTGTCCAACGCCCCAAACATCACTACCAGGCGTAGTTTCGCCATTCTTAAAGGTATACTGCGTGCCATTAATCGTAATCGGTGCAAGCGGAGTAGAAGCATTATCCGAAGTTGCATAGACGATTATATCGTATGTAGTATAAGGAACACCGTGCACTTCGACCGTCACGCCACCGCCATCGTCAAGATAGCCGCGCAGGAACGGATTGCTAATCGTTCCGCACTGATACGTATTCTTACCAGTCGCCGAAAGCGACATCGTCGGACGCTCAATTACATCCTTGCCATCGTATGCATTAGGACCAACAATCTCAATCGTCTTACTACTACCGGCTTCACCCTGCCACTGCTTATTGATGTTATTCCAGCTGCCGCCCAAAGTTGGCGCAATGCCATAGAAACCATCACCAGTTACGAGGTTTTCGCTTGGCGAATCAGCGCCGGCTGTACCGCCGCCGCTACCACCAGCGATGTTGATGGAGATAACTTCCTTGTTCTGGGCGCGGAGCGAAATGCTATTCGCGGTTTGGGTGAACGCACCGTAGAAACCTTCCTTAAGCTCGCCGAACGAAACCTGTCCGCTAATCGTAAGTGGAGAATTAAACAGCACCTTCTCCCAGCAGCCGTCTTCATATACGCTATCATCGGCGACAAACTTCGCATCGCCAGTGACAGCAAGACTGGCGCAGTCGAATGTGCCATCAAGAATGATCGCGGCGCCATTCGCAACCGTCAGCATGAGCTTGGTCATGCTCGGATCTGTGACCGCTGGCTCCCAAATGATATCCGACAACTTGGTATCCTCGGAAATCGTCGCTGACGCAGAACCAAGCCACGCATACTTAACCGTGTTGCCCTCAAAGGTAAGTTCGGCGTCGTCCGTCTTTTCGCCAACCGTAATCACGTACTTTCCGCTCGTCGCGCCCGAAAGCGTGCCAGTGCAGAGCGTGAACGCCTCATTCTCGCCCAACGTGGACGGGAGCTTATACGAGGTGTTGGCCGCGAGCGTAAAGTCGCCATCAACTGGCGTTGCAGTCTTATCAAACGCCGAGAAGTCAAGCGCGAGAATCGACGGGCTCATGACATTATTGTTGAAATGGAACTTGCCCGCTTCAACGGTTACGCCCTGCACACCATCAATCGTGCTACCATTACCATTCCGATTAGCAATAAGCGTCAACATTCCCGCACCGCGCTTAACGAAATTAAGACCATCCATTGTCCGTATCGTCGAATTAAGGAACTCGCGGTTTTCCTCATTCTCAAATGTGATGGTTCCAAAGAGATTGCACCAACCATTCTGATAAATTGGGCGATTATTATTCGCATTGGAAACGAGGATAAATGTCGCATCTTTAACCTTCGGGTCTCCGCCATTGCCATTATTCAGCTTAATCGCTCCAGCGTCAACCTTGACGGTCGTCCCATCAATAGCATAGTCATTAGCCGACTTGTTATTGAGCGTAAGCTCCGCCGTACCCGTCTTAATGAACGTACCCGCGCCAGCGATGCCGTTAATCGTCATTGCGGACGAGACATTGACCTGTAACTTTCCGTTCGCCGCAATCGTGAAGTTGTTGTAGGGCATCGCGGTCGGCGCAATCACGCCAGGACCCGCAATCGTAATCAGACCCGTCGTCGCAATCGTCGGCGAAATTGTTCCAGAACCAGTATACCCATAGGAAAGATCATTCGCCCCCGCATCGACGTCAATCGATACCGGTGTTGTTAGCGCCAATGGAACTTCTGATGTAATCTTACCTCCATCATAAGTAGACTGCGAATTCAACATAAAGCCGACGCCATGGCTTCCTGCGCCCCTAACGAACTTGATGCTCTTGGCAACGATTGGATTTTCGCCTTGCAAAATATAAACATCCTGATTCGCATCGTCATCAACCGTGATTTCAACCGCAGTATCTTCATCCAACTCATCACCAAAGTCAATGTCATCCCAATTAATCATGGCGTCCGAAGACTTCACCGTCGCCACCAGAGTCGTAGCCACGTCAAGGTAGTGTCCTTCTGTCGAGCAATCCACAATCTGATAACCCGCGATACCTGCGCGCGAGTCGGTCGCCTTCTTGCCTTCAAGGGTGATTGAAGACGCCGTCATCACATCCGTCACCAGATAGTTGATGCTTTCGCCGAGATCAATCGCATTGCCGCCGCTTGAGGATTTACCCCACGCATCCGTACCCTGCTTCGTCGTACCCGCAGTTCCATTGTTAGTAGTACCACAATAATTGGTGTCTTGACCGCCCGCGGTAACCTTCAGATAACCCAGTTTTTTATCAGTAGTATCCGTAGAGAAGTAGGCATAGATACGATACTTCGCGAACGGAATATTCGAAATCGCCGCCCTCGGGCCATCATTGCCGTCATCGCAGTAACCAAAGAGCAACCGGTCCGAAACACTATGGTTGTTGCCGGTTGTGTATGGATTCGCCACATTGGAAACGGTAATCTGAGGCGCGGTTCCAAGCGTCATTGCGTTACCATCGCAGTCATACGCCGTCAGCTGCGCGCCGCTCGTATTGCCACCTGCCGCAAGATCGTTCCACTTCGAACCCAACATCGGAAATCCGCCGTGGAACTGCGTCGCATACTCGCCATTATTAAGCTTCGATGCATTATCAAGTTGGACATTACTGCGCCCGCCCGCGAAGTTAATGTTAATCGTCCGTGCCTTGACGGGAACCGAAGGCGTGTATGTAAGACCAGTGGCATCAGCCGTAACTTGACAACCGACTTGGTCGGAACAGGCGAAAATCGGCATATCGCCAGTAATCGTTTCAGCGATTGGAGCCACAACCTTTTCTGCTCTACCAGGAAGCAGCGTTGCCAACACTTCCGCAGACGGTGCCGCATATTTAAGCGTGCATGCGCCGCTAATTTTCAAAGACGGATAAGTAAGCGTGTGATCAAGCGTAATAACTGCATTGTTCTCAACCGTAATTTCTATTGCCGAGTCCTCCGTCGGCTCATCATCGTCCCACTCAATATCCGACCAGTCAACATCCTCCGAAATCGTCGCCGTCGCCTTAATGTCCGCCTTCGTAAAATCACCGACAATCTCAATCGCCGGAGACCAATCATTGCTCGTCTTGAGAACCGAGTTGGCCGGCTGAATCATACGAAGGCCATACGAGGTAACCTGATCCTCGCTATTAAGAAGCTGGAAGGCAATATTCTGCGAGACATCAAACTCAACATCCGACGTAAATGTCGCCACATAATAGCCCTTAGTTTGCGTCCAAAGGTGATTCGAATCTCCAGGGTACTTATTACCATAGATGCGGATGTTATCGGTCTTAATTTCAACCGTACCATCAATCGTCTTGTCGCCTTGGGTAAGCCGAATCTTACTCATCCCAGCAGCGTTGGCATCATTGCGACTCACAAGGGTAAGCTTCTTAATCTTGACGGTGCCTTTCTTGCCAATTTCCTTCGGCGAAATATTGTCATTAGCCGCGAGGTTGAATGTGAATCCTGTGTAACCGCCGTTGCCAATCGACCCAGTAGTCACGCCTGGGGTGGACGGAGCCGCGCCCATATTGCCCCACCTCGCATCATAGAAGCGCTCCGGACCGGCAATGGTCTTGAGCTGTTCCGCCGTCAAAACTTTATTGTACACGCGGAAGTCAGAAACCTGGAGTCCATTCGCAACACTCGCAGCTGCATTGCCGAGCTGCCCCCAACCAAACACGTTATTATCACCACTTACCGACAGGAAACTTTGTTCGCCCGATACATCAACACCATCAACATAGCAGTGGCACTTGCGATTTCCATCAATCGTCACCGCATAGCAATGGAATCCAGTAATCTTATCCGCTGGAACGGTGTAGTTAAAACTCCCTTGAATGCCGCCTTGTACATGCTTTGCGAACATAACTGTGTAAGAAGTTCCGCTACCCGAAACGCACAGAGCGAGACCGCTGTATGCCCTACCATTAGCTCCCCAAATCGCGCTATTATTATAAGAACCACCATTGAGGTTTAGGAATGTTACATAAGTGGTGCTCTTAACTGACGGATTAGGCACAAAGTTTGATGGCGATGTGGATGTGGTGCCGAACTGATAGGCCATATTACCAGTAGCGACCTGAACCGCCGTGCCTGCCGGTAGGGTCAGCCCGGTTGTGTTTGAACCCTGGTTGGCCGCAGTCGTGTTAGCCGCTACAGCACCAGCCGGGAGTTCATTGAATGTAACCCAGCTATACGGCGTCTCGCCGACTTCATCCTGCGTTGCCGCCCACGAGGAGCCGATGAACAGGAACGAGAAAAGCGATACGAGCGCGTACCGCACGATGTTTAGGGTCTTTTTCATGTTGATTTTGTTTTGTTTGTTGTTGTTAGTCATTTCAAATTCTTCGACTGCGGACACAATTTCCGCAATTTTAGGGAAATATTATCAAATTTTCGGTCTCCGCGTCAAGGATGAAAGACAGCCCGCATCGTCTTTTGTACTATTCTTACAAATCCACAAAAGTTAATCGTCTTATTCTTACACTTTTTATTCTTCTAAACGTCTTGTTTCGCTCCCTTCGCCGTCAAGCGCGTCGCGCACTTACAACCAATAACCAAACTGTAGCGAAATAACTATAATGTGGTTACGATTATCCGCGTTCCGCGCGAGGTAGGCGAGACAACTACTTCGTCGGCCGTGGCCGGTATCAACACCGATTCGCCGGCCGAGGCGAGGTCGGTCGAGCCGGAAAGGACGAAAAGCGCGAAAAACGTCGTGCCGTCCGGCTTGATGACGAGCGGCTCTTCGAGCGCGAGCGAGCGTACGGAGAAAAACGGCGTGGTGAGCGATCCCGAATGGATGACTCTCGCCGGCGGAAGATCGTAGTCTAGCGTCTTGAAGAATTCCTCCACGCGAAGCGGACGATGCTCGTCGTCGTCGCGATCCCAATCGTAGAAACGATAAGTCGTATCGCTTGCTTGCTGCACTTCGTAGACGAAACACCCTCCCCCGATCGCGTGCGGCATTCCTCCCGGAACGCACATCATATCCCCTTCGCTCACGACGAACGGATTCATCTGGTCGAGAAGAATCGCGCCCGCTTCGACGATTTCCCTCAATTCCCGTTCCTCGAAACGGTGCTTCAGCCCCGCGTAAATCGCCGCGCCCGGAAACGCCTTGATGACGTACCACGCCTCGGTCTTGGGCTCGCCGCCCGTCAGCGGCGCGCTCTTTTCGCTCGGATGAATCTGCAAGCTGAGCGGCCATCTCGCGTCCACGAGTTTGAATAAAAGCGGAAACTTCTCCACAGTCGGCGACTTCGTCCCCACGAGCTTGGACCCCGCTTCGCGAACGAGCTCGTCCAGCGTGCGACCTTGATACGGCCCGTCCTTGACGACGCTCATCCCGAAACGATGACCCGATATCTCCCAACTCTCCGAGCAGACTTGCGGCACGTCCGTGCGGTCGAAGTGCCGCGCGATCTCCCGTCCACCCCAAGGCGCGGAAGAATAGATGTGATTGAATTTAAGTGCGGCGAGTCGCATACCACAAAACCCCGATAGTTGCCAAAATCGACGGGAGTCCCAAGAGGAAGAACGGCCAAAGCGGGAAGCTTTCGCGCTTACGCCGCGGCCATCCATCCAAAACCTTGACGACGCAAACGTCCCGAGAAAGCATTGATAGCGGCACGATCGAACCCGTGCGCACCATTTCGGCGACTTGCGGCTGCTTGAGCTCTTTCTCCGAAACGAGCGTAAGCGACATGTTCGCTTTCATTTCGCGTTCGCGCTCGATATTCACCGGAGCGCAGTAAAGATGGTCGATACGCGCAAGATCGCACGCGCCGACGAGAATCATTGCCCCGACGAGCGCGGGAACGAACGGCTTTCTTAAGTTCAACAAACTCTCCGCGCCGAACGCGGCGAGCGCGACCGCGGAAAACTCGACGAGATGGTACCACTTCACCGGGCAACGGATAAGATCGCCGAACGGCAAGGCGAAGACGAGACGGTAGGCGGCGGCGAAGTAGCGACCGTACGAAAGCGAAAGGAATACCGCGAGCGCGACGAGGAAGAATATCCGATCGGCGCGACCCTTCGCCCGAGGGAGAAACGCGCCGACGACGCCGAGAAAAGCCAGAACTACGGTAACGACTCCGAGATAGAGCGAGTGTTGGCGGTAGTTGCCCGTCTTCGCGTTCATCGGCCGCCCCAACGCGCCCGTATAGGGCCGAACGCCGTTTTTCCTTCCGAGCGCGAGCACGAACGGACAGCTGGTGTCTCCGTTTAGCCGAGGGCAAATCGCCTCCAGCGTTTCCGAGGGCGGGAGCGACCAATTGGTCACGAACTCCCAGCGCTTTTCGCTTTCACTCGCCGAGTCGGAAGTGATGTTCTCGCCGCGTTCGATCTGCGCCTTGCGCCCGTCGAGAACGCCTCCGAACAAAATCGTACGGAAGTTGGGTAGCCCGATCAGGACGAACGTCGCGAGCGCCATAATCGCGCCCTTCCACGGAAAGACCTTGAGCGCAAGCGCGCGGTAGACGAAATAAACGGCGGTAAAGACGGTAAATAAGAGCCAAAGATCCTGTTGATTAAAGCTCCCCCACGCAATCGTCGCGCCCAACATAAGCCAATGGCGCGGGCGATTCCCTTTAAGCGCACGGTCGACGAAGCCGAACGCGAAAACGCCGTAGGTCATCCATTGGAACCACCCGTAATGCCCCGCCGAATAAAGCGTACACCAATAACCCGAAAACGCGAGCAGCAATCCCGCGCCGTAGGACGCGATCGGGGAAAGCGATCTCCCGCGACAAAAGTACGCCATCCCAAGCGCCGCGAAGTAGAGCGCGAGCGCGAACTTGAGCTCCTGCCAGAAATAGGGCGAGCCGAGATAGATCGAGAGATCTCCGGGCACGAATCGTCCCTCGCGCAAGAACCCTTCCAGCGCCTCGGAGAGTTGGCGCGGAGAGTGGACGATTGGCGCGTCGGGCATCACCGGCGCCAGCGCACTCGACCACGTTCCCCAAAAGACGAACGCCACCAACCCCGCGAAAATCGCGGAGAAGACGAGGAACGAAGCCGTCTCCGGCTTAATTCGCATCAGCCGATCGAGCCGAGCGCGATCAGCGCGAACACCATCGCGAAAATCGCCACCGTTTCGACGATGCCGAGCGCCGCGAGATAGTTGGTGAAGCCCTGATTGGTCTCCGCCTGCGCGTCGCACGCCGCCGCGCCCGCGCGTCCCTGGAAGAGCGCCGAAAGCCCGATTGCGAGACCCGCGAAAACGCCCGCGACGAGAACGGGCAGCCCCGCGCCGGCGGAGGCGGATTCGACCTTGCCGAGCATGATGAACATCAGGATCATTCCGTACAGCGTCTGGGTAATCGGCGCGCCGACGAAGGAGAGAAGCAGGAACGGCGCGGGCTTGTTCGCCGCGTAGCACTTCTTCCACGCTCCCACCGCGGCCGAAGCGGCGAAGCCCGTACCGAACGCCGAACCCGCGGCGCTGAGACCCAAGCAGGCGATCGCGCCCGCGACAATCATGTATGCATCCATCGTTTTACTCCTTTGCTTTTTTGAACGGTTTGAAAGCGTAGCCGGCCCAGCTTACGCCCTTGTGGTTGGAAAATTCCAGCGTGTTGAGCCGCACCGCGTGGACGAGAATCGAAAGTCCCGCCATCGCCAGGTTAAGCGCGTGGCCGACGACGAGAATCGCCGCCATCGCGAGCGTCATCAGCGCCTTCAAGTACCACGCGTCGTCGCCCGAAAGAAGCCCCGTCGCCATCGAGTTGAAGTTCTCGGCGACCTTGACCGAGGCGAGCCCGACCGCGAAGAGGCGCACGTAGGAAATGATGTCGCCAAGCGCGCTCATGATGTTCAAGGGCAGCATCCCGAGTTCCGCTCCGCGAGTTTTGAGCTCGCCCATCTTCACCGTAAAGCCGAATACGAGCGCGAGCGAAACGCCGAACATCCAAAACGCCCAAGTCGGAATCGACGGGAAAATGCCGACGATGGAGTTGGTTACGAAATACATGAAAAGCAGCACTCCCGCCCAGCCGAACTCGGCGAGACAGGTCGAGTCGTTCAGCTTGCAGACGCCGTTCCAAACGCGCGCGAGCATAAGGTGGGAAACGCCGATGGTGAAGCAAAGAAGCATCATGTTGTGGTAGCTCGGATCGGCGAGCCATTTTACCGTCGGCCAGTCGGCGCAAGCGGGAATCGTCGCGCCGAACCAGGTATTGGAAAGAACTCCCCAAAGAACCGTCGCGCTCGAAAAGACGGTTAGGAGAATAGTCCACGCCTTCGGGAGCTTCTTCCGCATCGCCAGCGTCCCCAAGAGGAAGATCGCGCCGTACGCGCCGTCGCCCACGAGCATCGCGAAGAAAAGCGAGAAGTAGCAAAGAAACGGCACCGACACGTCGGCTTCGACGTAGGCGGGGGAGATTCCGAGTCCTTCGAAAAGCGCCTTCACCGGGCGGAAAAGCTTCGGCGGCTCGATGAGCGTCGGCGGAATTTCGCCCGCGCTCGGATCGCGCAGCAAGGTTCCCCACCCTTCCGCGCGCGCCGCCTCGACGAACTTCGCCTCCGCGGGACGCGGAAGCCAGCCGGAGACGACGACGATTTCGCCGTGATCGGCGATAATCGACTTCGCCTGCTCGAACGCCATGCGATCCGCCAAAAGCGGATAGCGCTTCAAGATGAACTTCTCGTCCGAACCCGCGATCTTCGCCTCGTCGATCGCAAGCCGATTGCGAAGACGCGCGAGCTTTTCCCGCATGCGGCTCAGGCGCATTTCGGGGAGCTTTTCGGGAAGGCGCTCGGAGAGCTCCTCGACTCCCGCGTCCAACAGCTTCCGCGCGAGCGCGGGATCGAAGTCGCCGTAGGGCTCGTAACGCTTGATCTCGCGTTCGAGCCGCTCAATCTCCGTCTTCAGCGTTTCGCCGTCGACGACCAGCGCGAGCACGTCCTCGACCGAACGCTCGTGAAGATTGACGTTATCCTCCTTGCCGCGCGACTTGAGAATGAGCCGTACCGCCCGCTCCGCCTCCTCGATTCGCGCAAAAGCCGAGTTCACGCCCTCGCCGCTCGCGCCGCCGAAATCGAGATGCACCGCGCCGAGCGCGCGCAACTTCTCGAGCGCCGCCTCCTTCTCCGAGGCGAGGCAGACGAGATCGAGATGGAGCATTCGGACGATCACGCCGCTTCCTCCTCGTCCGCGCCGGTGCGCGACTTCGCGATCTTTCCGCGGGTAACCGCCGCCGTCTGCTCGTCGCCGAGCGCGATCTTGATTACGCGAATCGCCTCCTTGCAGGCGGGAATCTTCACCTTCTCGAAAAGGTTGACGCGCTGCGAGGCCTGTTGCAGTTCGATCTCCACAAGCCGCTTCTGCTCCTCGTAGATCGCGCGTTCGCACTGCAGCGAAAGAATCTCGGTCGTAGTCTTCACCGCCTCGTCCGTCCACGCGGGCGTCGCCCAGGGATCGATCTCCTTCACCTCGGTGTCGATCGCCTCGAAAGTCGGAATCGCGACTCCCGCGATATTCGCCATTCCCGTGCGAACGTCCTTGACCTTGACCAAGCCCGCGATAAGTTCCTCGTCGGTCGCGAAAAGCCCCACCCACTCGTCAAGCGCCGAACGAACCGCGCGTTCCTTCCGCGAGGTTTCCTCGGCCTTGGCCGTGATTTGCGCGATTTCGCCCTGCAGCTGCTGCTTTTTCAAAAGCAACATCGGCAAAAACCGCTGAAAGCGCTTCAGCGCGTCGGTCTGGGCCTTGAGTTCGGTCTTGGTTAACTTGACCTTCGTCATTGTCTTGGATTATATCATATTTTCGCGAGTCGCTGCTCGGCGAAATCCTTCGCCTGACGGTAGATGCGATTAAGCTCGGCGAGGCACTTCACGCTCCCGCGCCAGAACGGCACGGGCCCGAGTCGCTTCAAAACGGGAGAATCGATTTTCACGGCAAAAGCTCCTCCACCTCGATGCCTCTTAACTCCAAAAGCGTAAGCGGACGCCGCGCCACTTCCTCGCCGAGCACGATCAGCACCGCGCTCACGTGCTTGCAGGGATTCGCGTAATCGGGGCAGCTGCAAGACGTGGTCATGTCGTACTTGCCCTTTTCGAGCCGACCGCCCGGAAAAAGTTCGTAGCCATGATGCCGGAAAACGAGTTCGAGATCCGTCGGCAGATCTCCCGCCAAAAGCCGCGCCACGGCCATCGGTTCTCGTTTCAGCTCCGCGATTATCCATTTCCTCGCGTCGCCCTCGGGAGCGCGAAAGTCGAGGGCGATCTCGTAAGGACGCTCGCGCGTTCCCACTACCGCCGCCTCGACGTGCGGGCCGCGAAGCTCCAGCTTCACCACCTGCCCGCTCATCGCGTAGTTGCGTCCGCGGCCCGTGCGCCCGCCGCTGGCCATGCCCTCGACGATTTCCAGCCACTTGCGATGCCACCAGACGCGCGAAGCGCCGGAGCGCGACTCCTGGGTGCGGATGCCGGCGGCGAAACGCGGAATGCGCAAGGGATATTTCTTCCTACTCATCGAGTTTCGCCGCCTCCAGCCATTCCGCCTCGGAGATCACCAAGTCGGAAAGTTTCGATTTTCTGACGAGAATCTCGTCGACGTGCTCTTCGATCGTTCCCTCGGTAATCATCAAGTGGACGAGCACGTCCTTCTTCTGGCCGATGCGATGGGCGCGATCGGTCGCCTGATTCTCGACGGCGGGGTTCCACCAGCGATCGAAGTGGATGACGTGAGTCGCCTTGACGAGATTGAGCCCGAAGCCGCCCGCGCGCAGCGAAAGGACGAAGGCATTCGCCTTCCGCGCGTTGAACTCGCGAATTTGCGCTTCGCGTTCGCCCGCGCCGAGCGCGCCGTGCAAAAACGGGAAACGCCGTCCGAAGCGTTTCGCGAGTTCCGTCTGCAGATATTCGCCAACCTTGGCGTATTGGGTGAAGACGAGCGCGGATTCGCCGTTTTCGAAAATCGACTCCAGAAGCTCCACAAGCCGTTCGAACTTGCCGGCGCCGTCGCAAACGAGCTTCAGCTTGGTGATTAGCGCGAAAACGTCGCCCGGCGAGCGTTCGAGCGCGCGGAAGTCGGCGAGCGCCGATTCGTATTCCGCGCGCGCTTCGGCAGTGAGCGCGCAATACTCCCGCGTTTCGCGCTTCTCGCCGATTTCGGCGGCGATGGTCTTGTCGGTTTTGAGCCGCCGAAGAACGAACGGCTCGAGCGCGTGGCGAAGTCGACGACCGACCGCGGAGGCGGGATTTTCCGCGAGCGGCCGGACGAAACGCTTGCGAAAGTCGTCGAAGTCGCCCAGAAGTCCGGGATTGAGGAAGTTTTCGAGCGACCAGACGTCGGCGAGCGAATTCTCGATCGGCGTACCCGTAAGCGCGATGCGCATCGGCGGCGAAAGCGCGCCGAGCGCGCGGGCGGCCTGGGTATCGCGATTCTTGATCGTCTGCGCCTCGTCCACGACGAGCGCGTCCCACTTCGTCTCCGCGAAAAGCCGGTAATCGCGCACCAGCAAATTGTAGCTCGTTATGACGACGTCGCTCGATTGCGCCTCGCGTCTAAAACCGCTTTCCAGATGTCGCGTGTCGCCGTGGTGAACGTAGACTTTGACTTTCGGCGCGAATGCGCGGAACTCGTGTCGCCAGTTGGCGAGCAGCGTAAGCGGCGCGACGACCAGCGTCTTGAAGGCGCGATTTTTCGCAAGCTCGCCGGTGACGAAGCCGATGGTTTCGATCGTCTTGCCGAGACCCATGTCGTCCGCTAACAGCGCGCCGAAGCCGTTTTCCGCGAGAAACCGAAGCCAGGCGACGCCGCGCTTCTGGTAGTCGCGCAACTCGCCGACGAAACCCTTCCCCGCCGCGCCGTCCGGAAACTCTCCGCCGCCCATGCGCAGGCGGTGCGTGAGCGAGCGCAAATACCCGCTCGCCTTGAGCCGCTCGACCTCGATTTCTCCGATGTGGCCGATGCCCAGCGCGAAGGTGATTACGCTCGCGTCCTTGCCGACGCCCTTCTCGATCGCCCGCAGCGCCGCTTTGAGGATTCCGCGGTCGACTTCAATCCAGCGATCGCGAAAATATACAAGACTCGAACCCTGATCGAGCAGAAAGCGAATTTCGGCGGCGCTCGCAATCTCGCCCGCGATTTTGATTTCGACCTTGAACTTTTTGGGGCTCTCGGCCTTCCCCTCGGCGATGACGTCGGCGGTAACTTTCGCCGAAAGCTCCACTCCCTTTACGCCGTAGCCGGCATCAGCGAGCTCGCGCGCTTCGCTTCGGACGAACGACTCGGCCTCGACGTGAGTTAGCGACAGCGCAAGGCGTTTCGAGTCCTCCGCCTTGCGCCGCATTCCCCGCAGTCGATCGCAAACGAACGTCGATTGACCGAGCGCCTTGAGCGCACGGCGGGAAGTCGGCGCGGCGCACTCGACGGCGAAGGAGTCGGGCTTGGCGACGAACTCGAAAACGAGTGAAGCGCGCGCCTCCGCGTCCTCGCGCGCATTTCCGCTCCACTCCTCCAGTTCCGCGGCGAACTCGGCGCATTCCGTCTCGTTCCAAACGACGAGGCCGGTGCGGCTTTTGAGCGCCATTATCCACGCGTCGTGCAGCGTTTCATGCTTCTCATCCTCCGCGTCCTCGGTAAGTCGGCTCATCACCGCCGTGCGCACGAATTCGTCCACCCAGTCGTTATCGACGCCGATGGCACGCCAGCGGGCGTGCCATCCGTCGTCTTCCCTGACGAGGACGGGGTAATATTTCCCGTCCGCAACCAGTCTCAGCGCCTCAAGCTGTTTCGGGCTTTTCCGCATCGTTTTCGCCGGCGACTTCGCCGAGCGTCTTCGTCCCCGAGAGCAGCGAGACCACCTGTTGCTGGACCTCGGCGAGATTCTCGAGCCGAATCCGCGGATCGAGAATGACGAACGTGTCGCCCTGCTTGCGATCTTCGTAGACGCGACGAATCGTTCCGTCCTCCAGTTCCTTCCGATCGCGTTCGACGAGAATCTTCGAGCGCTCCAGCATGACCGCGAGCACGTAGACGACGTTCTTCATCGCCGGATCGTCCATCGTCACCAACTGGCGCAAGAGCTCGCCCGCGTCTTCCTTCTTGAGCGGCTCGTTCTTCGCTTCCTTTACCGGGGCGAAATAGACGCCGTCCCATTGCGAAAACGGTTCCCAATCGCGTTCCGCCGCCTTCCAGCACTCGGGGTGGCAATCGAAACGCTCGTATCCGCCCTGCACTTCCCTGAGCGCGCTTATGACCGGCGCCTTGTCCGCGAGCGGACGTTGGCAGATCGTGCAAATGTGACCGCGCGAGCGGATGTTCCATTCCTGCGACATGTTCTTTTCCTTATTTTCTCGTTACGCGCTCCACGCGGCTGCCGAGCGAGCATATTATATCATAAGCGTGCGTTCCCTTGAGCGCCGCCCAGTCGTCGGGAGTGATTGAGTCCTTCCCGCACTTGCCGAAGCAAACGACCTCGTCTCCCGCCTTGGCGTTTTTCGCGTTCGAGACGTCCACCGTCGTGTAGTCCATTGAAATTCGCCCGATGATCGGACAGCGCCTGCCGCCGATGAAAACGAAACCGCGATTGCTCAAGGCGAGCGGCAACCCGTCGGCGTAGCCCGCGGAAATCGTCGCCACCCGCGTTTTCGCCTTGAGGCACCACGTACGCCCGTAGCCGAGCGTCGTGCCGGCGGGAAGCTCCCGCACTTGGGCGATGCGGGTTTTGAGCGTCAGCACCGGCTCCACCTTCAGCGCCTTGCGGCCGTTCGGGTCGAAGCTGCCGTGCAAGTTGATGCCGGTGCGCACCATCGTGAACGGCGCGCGCGCGGTTTCCGGAAAGTTGTTGATCGCGTCCGAAGCGGCCATGTGCACCTTCTTGAATACGACGCCGTCCTTTTTCAAGTCGGCCAAGAGTCGCTTGAATATCTTGATCTGCCGCGCGGTAAACGGGTCTTCGGGCGCGTAGGCCATCGCGCAATGGGTGAAGATTCCCTCGCAATCGAGATTCTCGAGAGCAAGCGCCTCGCGCACGACCTTCGGCGCATCCTCCGCCGGAATTCCGAGTCGACCCATGCCGGTGTCGATTTTGAAGTGGACTTTCGCCCGCTTCTTCGCCCGAGCCGCCGCCATGTCGATTAGGCGCGCAGTTTTGCCGTCGATAATCGGCAAGGTCACGCCCGCTTTCACCATCGCGAAAATCTCGTCGGGAAGGACGCTGGAGAGTATCTGCACCTCCGCCTTGTCGCCCAGCACCTTCTTGAGCTCCAGCGCCTCGAACGGTTCGGCGACGCCGAACGCGCGACATCCGGCCTTGAAAAGCGACTTCGCGTAGGCGGCGACGCCGAGCCCGTAGGCGTTCGCCTTGAGAACGCAAAGGACTTTCGCGGGCCGGACGTGCGCGGCGATGCGCCGGTAGTTCCGCACCAGCGCCGCCAAATCGATTTCCACCGTTACTCTGCGTTTCATCTCGTTTTCACCGTCCAAGTCCTGCCGCACATATGGCAGGTGACGTCGATCTTTTCCGGCAATTCGGCGCGTTCCTTTTCCCCAAGCGCGCTCAAAGTGGCGAGCGCCCTCTCCGGCGAGCAACGACAGGCGAACTTAAGCGGCGTCGTCCGCTTCAACTCGGCGCGTTCGAGACCGAGCTTGCCGAGCAAATTGCGCGAAGAAACCGCAAGCGAATCGAACTTCACGCCCAGCACTCCGGTATCCTTGCCGTCGGGCATTTCCTCGACCAGAATCCCGCGCGCATACGCGACTTCCACTTCGTCGGAAACCGCCGCTTCGAGCTGAATCGTCGCCTTGCGCTGCAGAGAACCCGCGAGATAGCAGTCGAGCGAAGTCGAAATCGCCTGCGAGATTATCCGTCCGGGAACGGAGCGCGTTACCTGCAGCTGCCTTTCGCCAACCACCTTCTTTTCGTTCGGCTTGCCCATGCCGTCGAATTCGTCCAAAATCTTCTTCTCGGTGTAACCGCGCAACGCGCCGTCCGAGGTGCATTCCACGTTGAAGCCGCCGAGCGGCCCCTTGCACTTCATCTGGATGATGAGCGTTTCGTCCTTTTCCGAAGTCTCGCCGCCCAAAAGCGCCGCCGCCGCCAGCGCCTTGGCGAGGAAGTACGCGCTCGTCGGGCCCGCAAGATGGCCGCGCGCGAGTTCCTGCGCGGCATCGGTAACGTCCACTATCGAAACCGCGACCTTCTTGCCCGAGTCAAACCACTCTTCGCGACAGTTCTTCATGATTTAGAAAAAGATTTGCGCCCCCGCGGAAAGCGAATAGAGCATCTCGCACTCGCCATCCACGCCGAGCGTCGCGTCGGCGTCGAAGCGAAGCGAGCAGTTCTCCGTTAGATGAAAGTACGCGCCAAGCCCCGCTTTGGGCCCGCTTTGATTCGCGTCCTCGCCGAGCCAGCACCTCGCGCCAACGGTGAAAAACGGATCGAACCGCTCGTAGCCCCACCAATGCCAAAGCGCGTCCGCGCCGAAACCGGTGGATTTCCCGAGCCACGCCGCCTCGCCTTCGAGCGACCAGAGTTCGCCCAGGTAATAGCCGAACCGCGCTCCCGCGCCGACGCCGTGGTCGATGCGCGAGCCGCCTTGCGGCAGCACCGTCGCCACCTCGCCCGATAGATACCAACGACTAAAGTCGTCGTCCGCAAAAGCTCCGACGGCGAACATGGCGCAAGCGATGGCGAGAAGCCGCCTCACCGCTTTTCCTTTTCCTTCCCGGTCATCCACTTGGCGGTATCGGTTTCGCCGTAATCGACCGTGCCGTCGTCCTGAACCGCCGGCGCGTAGCGTACGGCGACGTTGACGATTTTCGGGCGCTCGGTGCCGGTAGCGGTTATCCGTACGCGGTCGGACTTCGTCTCCTCGAAGCGCACGATTCGCCGATAGGTGGCGGTGCGGCCTTCGGCGAGCGTCTTCCACTTGCCCTCGACCATCGCCTCGACCTTCCAGCTGGTGACGAGCTGGCCCATGCCCAAATCCTCGCCGAAATCGACGGCGTTGAACTTCGCCGGTCCCGCGAGCCGAAGATCGACGTAGGTGGTTTTGTCCTTGCCGCCGGTGGCGACGTTCGCGCCCTTGGCGAAGTCGCACGCCTCGAACGCGCGTACGTAATCGCCGAACTCCTTGAGCCGTTTCACGTCGTCGTCGCAAATCCGCCCTTCCTTGTCCGGGGCGATGCCCCAGTTGAGAACCGCGCCGTGTCCGACCGAGTTGAAGTAGCTTTCGGTCATCTGCTTGAGCGACTTCGGGTGCTGGTTGCCGTGGAAGAACCACCCTCCGCGAAGTGGCGTATCCGCTTCCGGCGGCATAAAGTACATCTTTCCGTCCTCGCCTTTGCGATCGTAGTTCCAATCCTCCGGCGACTGTCCGCGCTCGTTGCCGCACCACGCGACCGAATTGACTCCATGTCCGCCGAACGCCACCGCCATCGGATGCTTGGCAAGGAGATTCGCGAGAAGCCGCGGCTTCTGGTAGTATTTCTCGCCGCCCTTGAGCGAGCGCCGCTCGCCCTTGCCGCCGTTAACGCCGCCATACCAGCCGTCGCCTCCGTTCGCGCCGTCCAGCCAAATTTCGCAAATGTCGCCGTAGTTGGTCAAAAGATCCTCCCACTGCGCATGGAAGTATTCGACGTAGGCGTCGCTCGCGTAGCTCGCCTGGTGGCGATCCCACGGCGAAAGGTAAACGCCGAACGCGAGCCCCTCTTTTTTGCAAGCCCGCGAAAGCGCTCTTACAACATTCGCCTTTTTAAATTTGCCTGGAATTGCCGCAGTTGAATAATCTTGATTAAGCTCTGATGGCCAAAGACAAAATCCATCGTGATGCTTCGCGACCAACACGACCGACTTTATCCCACCGTCTTTCATCGCCTTGACCCATTGCGCCGGATCCAATTTCGTGGGTTGTACGATTGCGGGATCGGCGTTCCCAAAGCCCCACTCCTGTCCGGTGTAGGTGTTGGGTCCCCAGTGGACAATCGCCATAATGCCGCGCTTGAGGTATTCCTCGTGCGCCTTGGACATGGGAATCGCGCCCCAAGCGAAATTAATGACGACAACTAAACCAATAATAAGCAATGCAAGCTTTCTCATAATGACTTTATTATACCATATTTGAGATACCATGCCTTAAACAAACGGCGTTCCTCTCAACACCGTTCCCATCAACCAACTATATCGCCAACCAACTATATCGCTCAAATCCACAGAAGTTATCAACATTTTCTCTCAATAGGGTCGTACCCCACTGCGATCCCATTCGGCAGTTTGGACCGTTTCTATTCGGCAGTTTGGATCACAATCACCCGCGAAATCGTCAACTGCGCAAGCGGGGACACACCCTCCCTTTTGCATGGTAATGAAAGCCGTTCGGTTAGTCGTTGCTTTTTGATTCGGTTAGTTGTTGGTTTTTTATTCGGTTAATTGTCATTTCCATCCAACCTCTCACCCAACCTCCACCTTCTCCCTCAACCTCCACCTCTCACCTCAACCTCTACCTACTTCCCGACACCGACTTTATAGAACGCATTGCCAGTTGGCGGATTATCATCTTTTAGTGTCATTTCCGCTCCATCGGCGACTTTCGTAAAAAAAATTTTCGCCTCCAACCCCTGTAAATATTGGGCGCAATCGACTTTTGGTGTGATTTGAATCACAAAAATCCCAACTATCACACCGACAATTACCTTCGTCGCTTGAGGCAATGGAGCCCTAAGCGCAAAACGAAAGGTAAAAAGATGAAAACCACACTAAAGGAAGCCGAAAGGAAACTACGCTACTACCAGCGTTTGGTTAAGCGGCTTAAACAAGAACCGTACGACGTACTACATGCGTACGACGCAAAGAAAGAGAAAAGCGAAAGAGGAAAAGTCCCCCTTGAACCCCCTAAAGGAGAA
>JAZRWB010000072.1:0-35716 GCA_045599445.1 Kiritimatiellia bacterium
TTGCTTAGGCGAAAAGTCGTACCTATCACTTTTCGGTCAATTTGGTACACCAGAAAAAGGCGTTACTACCACCAGAAACTTCCGTTATGAACAACGGAAAATCTCGTTATGAACACCAGAAACTCCCGTTGATACCAGCAGTGGTTTAGCGATTGGGCAGAAGGCATATTTTGCACGTCATCAAAATTGACTTATCGACAAAATTGTCAACAAAAGGCGTTAACGAGCGTTAATGGCAGTCTCCAATGGAGACTCGATAGTCTCCAATAGAGACACTAACATAAACAAGACAAAAAAAGAAAACATAAAAAAACAACAACACATGTATTGTTGTTAACGTCTGTAGCTTTTTACCAACAGAGGCGTCGCTCGAAGTCGATAAGCTCGTTTCGGTCATCGCGCGGCCTCATGAGTCGCCGCGCTCGCAAAGATCGACCACTCTGCAAAATGCGTCTCCAGACGAAATATATTGAGGGTCAATCTTTACGTGCCCGAAACGACTGTATCGCCTTCTCGCTAGACATTGAGACCTTCGCGTACGCTCGGTCGATAAGGTAAAACGCCGTTCTGCTCCTCCGTTCCTACCGGGACCTTCGCGTTCGCTCGGTCAACATAGTGGCTCTCACTTTTAACTAAAAGTGAGATTTAGGGCAAAATAGTCAGTTTGCGCTTGCAATGTGTAATTAGAAGTTATAAAATGAAGTCGTTTCTGTTGACTGATGGCGCGGAAAAGTGTTATCATGCAGCGGATCAAAGAAGCGAGAAACGCTGAAAATTTGATATTGATGATAATAAATGGCAATCAAGCAATATGAGGAGGTTGTGGAATAGACTCATCGGCTTGCATTGGCTGGCGATTGCGGGGTTATCCTATTGGGTTATGCTGGCGATGCAACTTTTGGTGTCGCGTCCGGACTGCTCGAGTCTGGATGTTGCCGCACCGTATTTCGCTTCGACGACATTAATGCTATTGTTTGGGCCGTATCTTTTTGTTGTGGATTTGGCGGAGGATAGCTTTGGGTGGGTTTTGAAAATCGTACCGGTATTCTTGATTCATCTTTTGCTTGTCGCGGCGTTCCTCACGCGGATCTTGCGAAGACTTCCGCATCGCGTCGGACTCCGTCGAATCGGTTTGTTTGGCGCGGCAGTTATTTCCGTTTTGGGCATTTGGTCTGAGGTGCCGGAGGTGTCGATTGTCGAGTTCGCGCACGAGGCCGTCGTTAATCCGGTGAGGTTGGCGGTGATTTCCGATCTGCATTCCTGTCGCTACGGAAAGAGGATGTGCCGGTTGATTTCCGCAGTACGTGTAATGAATCCGGATGCAGTCCTTTTGGTCGGCGATATCTTCGACGATCGATTTGATGATTCGAATACAA
The DNA here is from genome assembly GCA_045599445.1 of Kiritimatiellia bacterium. Classification (GTDB taxonomy): domain Bacteria; phylum Verrucomicrobiota; class Kiritimatiellia; order RFP12; family UBA1067; genus UBA1067. The sequence continues at coordinate 1,377 of JAZRWB010000072.1, forward strand.
AGACGTTTATCCGAGGAATTGCAAGCGACTTTCCCTGTTACTGTGTTACTGGGAATCATGAGTTTTGGAGTGATCGCGTCTTTGAGATGAAAGATTGGTTGCGTGAGTCGGGTGTCACGGTTCTAGAGGGTTCGTGTGTGCGCACGGCCGTTGGTGAGACGCCGCTTTTGATCGGTGGGGTTGATGATCCAACTTATCTCTATGAGATGTGGGATCGTCAGTTGGCGTCCGCGCGGGCGCAGTCGGTGAGAGATGGCGTTCGCATTCTCCTGTCGCATCGCCCCGAACGCGTCGAGGCCTATCGAACTGTGGATGATGCATTCGATCTTGTTATTGCCGGCCATGCGCATGCCGGGCAGTGGCGATTGCCGTTTTGCGGACGAGGAGTAGCTGCGCCCGATCAAGGATTCTTTCCTCGTTATGTTGAAGGGTTTTATCCGATTACGGATAAGTTGACGATGTTGGTTTCGCGCGGGCTCGCACGTGAAAGTTCTCCATTTCCTCGTTTCTTCAACCATCCCGAAATCATAATGCTTGATTTGAAGAGGTAAAGAAGTATGTTCAGGCGCTTGATTCGTATAGTTGTATTGTTGGCGGTGCTCGTGGAGATTCTCGGGTGTGATAAGTGTCCGTTCAAGGATTTGATTGAGGCCAGTGAGGTGAATTTCACGGAAAGTGTCGCCATTGTAAATATGATTTGCAGGAATGGCTGTTCGAAATATGTTCGTGATGCTACAGAGGCTGACGATCACGGTCGTCAATTCCTTAGTAATGAAGATAATGAGGATTTCGCAGAATCTCTCAAGAGGGGGAAGGGCTTTGCGGGGGGATATGCGGCCTTGCGGAAAGGTCGTTGTGGTAAGGTCTTTTATGCCTTTGTTCAAAATCTCAATCGGCGTCAGAATATTGGAGAGATTGCGCGTTTGTCGCCTCATTTTGATAGTGTAAGGGATTTGGAACTATTTGAGCGTATTTATATCCGGAGCGGTATTCAGTGTTGGCGGATGAATGCGCGTGACTTGGACCCTGATCCATTGGGCGAGTATTTTTATGCCGATACTGCTACCCGTCGAACGAAGTCATGCGACTGATGGAAAGGTATAGTGAGTGTGAAGAAATACAGTTGTCCTAAGTGCGGACATGACATTGAGCCGAAGAACATCAACGCATCCGAGGATATCGTCTATTGCTCGGGTTGCGAGGAGGTTTCGCGTTTTGTGGCCGGTTGCACGGAAGGATAGGTTGACGATTTTACCTTGATTGATGATTGCTATCATTCCACAAATATGATATAATGAAGACAAATGACTGAGGCGAAAACTTCCATAACCGTTCAAGAAGCCGCTGATAAGTGGGGGATATCGACCCGCCGCGTGCGTATGCTTTGTGCGGAAGGGAAGGTGGATGGTGCGCGATTGGAAGGAAAGTTGTGGCTGATTCCTGCTGAAGCCGCGCGTCCGATCGATGGGCGCAGCGTGCGCTATTCGGCGATTCCGCGCGAGCTCGTGTCGTTGGTGAAGGAAGTAGAAGAGCTGAAGGCAGAATGTGCCGCGCTTCGTCCGCTTTCGGAGGGTGAGCTTTCTCGTTTGCGCGAGCAGTTTATCATCGACTACACTCATTCTTCGACGGCAATCGAGGGTAATACCTTGACGCTGAGTGAGACGGCGCTGGTCTTGGAGGGGATTACCATCGCGCAGAAGCCGCTCAAGGATCATCTTGAAGCGGTCGGGCATCGTGACGCGTTCAAGTTTCTGGAGGCGGAAGTCTTGCGCGAAGCTCCGATTTCGGAGCGCTTCGTAAAGGAGTTGCATACGCTCGTGCTCGCCGACAAGCCGGAGGATCGAGGTGTGTATCGACGTATTCCGGTTATCATCACGGGTGCCGCGCATATGCCGCCTCAGCCCTATTTGATTGTGCCGCAGATGGAGGAGTGGATTCGCGATTATCAGGCGACGAAACTTAATCCGCTCATAGCCGCCGCGCTTTTCCACATTCGCTTCGAAGCGATTCATCCGTTTATTGATGGCAATGGGCGGACGGGAAGATTGCTTGTCAATTTCATGTTGATGCGCGCGGGATATTTGCCGATCAGCATCAAATACGAATCGCGACTCGCGTATTATCAGGCTTTTACAACCTATCACACGACAGGTTCGCTCGAACCGATGGCGCGAATCATCCTCGAAGCGGAGAAATCCCGCTTGCAGGAGTGGCTGAACATCGTTCAAGTAACAGACAATCGCTGATCGGGGAAAGCGGCTATGTCTTTTCGTAAAATGAATACCTAAATATGAGAAAATCTAAGAAAACGATGATGACGGTATTACATGTCTTGTTTGCCATGGCGATTGCATTGGTAGGTGGATGTGTGCATCCCGACGCAAAGATGTCTTCGGGTGTTGCCGCGAGTGAAACTGTTCTGTTCGAGATTCGAGTTCATCTCTTTGAGCTTGATCAAAACTTGTTTAGCGCATATAACGAGAGGTTGGTTTCGTCGCGGGATATGGGCGTAGTAAAGGATATGCGTGCAGATTTATTGTCACGCGCGGATGTGAAGTTAATGGACAAGGCGATTATTGCTGTGGAAAATAATGAGCGAAGAACCTATAGGCAGGTTACTGAAGTTATTTATCCCGAAGAAGTTGACGCAATGGGTAAGATGTCGGACGGCGTGAAATGGATCAAGCGAGATGTTGGTTCAACGATTACGGTAACGCCGGCGTATGATGAACAGTCTGATTGCGTGTCTCTGTTGTTTGATGCTGAATATGTGGACGAGCCTGAATGGGTAAATGGTCTTCCGCTATTTAAAGTGTCGTCAGTTAAGACGAAAAATGATCTAAGCTTTGGTTCGGTTTGTATGTTGCCTGCGGGAATGTATCGGGATAAGTCGGGGACAGAAAAGGCCAAGGTGTGTTTTATAGAAATACGCCGATTGGGAAGCGACAAACTGATGTCGCCTCCTGAGAGTTGAATGCGCGGTGATGCATTAAATGCGTTTAGGTATATGAAGGTCGTTATAGGTAAGGTGCTTGTTGATTGTCTATCAACTGGCTGTGTGTGGAATGGTTGTGTGGCTTTGTATGTGAGGAAAGTTTCAGGGGCTAACTTTTGAGAGGAGAGTTTAATGAAATTTGAATGGTTTCCAAAGCCAATGATTGGATTCCTGAAGGTGACTTTATATGTATCTCTTGTTTGTCACTTAACTGTTTGTCCATTTATGGTTTATTTCGGCAAGATAAAGCTTGTTGATCTTCTGATGGCATTATTAATGGATGCTTTATTTATATGTCATTTTTGTTTGTGCCGAAAGGATGGAGATGGAAACGGGGATGGGCCTGAAAAAATGGATGTAAGATAAATGAGTTAAAGGGAGGTCGTTGGGTGTTGCGCGACACCGAGGGGTAGTTGAGCGCATTTCAGGGTGTCTCTGGTGCGGGACACTAACGGGCTCTGATGCGCGGCGCTATCGGAAGGGTAAATGAAAAGCATCCGATGGTATGGAGCAAACCATTGGATGAAATGCGAAAAGCATCGGATGGTTTGTTATGAAGCATCGGGAGGGTGTTTGGGCTCAATCGCGATTGATGATGCGATCAATCGGGATGTAGGCTCGCGTATTGGAGATTGTTGGGATAATGGGAATCGGACACTTTCGAGGTCGAATAGCGGTAGAATCGGTCAGACAAGTGGCCGATTTTATGGTATAATATGCTAGGTAGTGACCGATTGAGGAGATTGAGATGACATATTTTGATAAAATAGTCGAGTTTTTGCACTATAACCCCGGCATAGGGCGTAGTGAGCTTATGGCGCGACTTGATTTGGGTATTGGAGATACTCAGATGAAGAATGTGATTGCCGAAGGTGTTCGGCGAGGCGACATTCGTCCTGAAGGTAAGGCAAGAGCCACGAAGTACTTTCTTTCGGCACGCGGACATCTTTTACATACCGTTAATCTCGATACCTACTACTCGTTAGACTTCAATCAGCGGCAAGTTCAGACGGGATATAATTTCGAGTTGATCCGAGAGGAGTTGCCTAAGATCGATATCTTCACTCCCGAGGAGTATGCGCATTTGACTGAGCTGCGCGCGAGTTTTGCCGCGAAGATGGCGGATTATCCTCATTCGCTCTATCGGCGTGAGATGGAGCGGCTTGGTATCGACCTCAGTTGGAAGTCGGGCCAAATCGAGGGCAATACTTACACACTCTTGGAGACTGAAACCTTGTGGAAGGATTTGCAAGAAGCGAAGGGGAAGAAGCATGAAGAGGCGGTGATGCTGCTGAATCATAAGGCGGCGTTGAAGGCGATATTGGATCGACCCGAATGGTTTCAGTCGATCTCACTTGCCAAGTTGGAAGATTTGCACGCGATTCTCGTAGAGGGATTGGATGTTGAACCTTCGCTACGTCATCAACGTGTCGGAATTTCCGGCACCAATTATCGTCCGCTTGATATCGAGTCGCAGATTCGCGAGGCGGTTGATGACATGTGTTCGCTCATAAACGGTAAGCAAGAACCTTATGAGAAGGCACTTCTCGCGCTGCTCTTGTGTGCATACATTCAGCCGTTTATGGACGGTAATAAGAGAACAAGTCGCCTTATCGCCAATGCGATCCTGATTGCTGCGGGCTGTTGTCCGCTCTCGTTCCGTACTGTTGCGGCAAACGACTACCGTGCCGCACTGCTCCTGTTTTACGAACAGAACAACATTTCCGCATTCAAGCGTATCTATCTCGAGCAAGTGGACTTTGCGATGAAGGAGTATTTCTGAAATCGTTTTCGAATTGGAATGAGAGGTCGGGCCTTCCATCCCATTTCGCTTGACTTCGCGATAGAGGCGAATTTTTGGTATAATGCTCGCGTTCTCCGCGAGGAGAGTAAAGGAGGTGCGAATGAGTTGGTATGTAGAGTGTTGGAAGAATTATGCGGTATTCGGCGGACGTGCGCGTCGCGCAGAATACTGGATGTTCGTGTTAATCAATATGCTCGTTTTAATGGGACTTGGCGTCGTGGATTTCTTGTTGGGTACGGCGATTTTGCATGACTTGTATTGTTTTGCGGTGTTCCTTCCGGGTCTTGCGGTTGGCGTGCGGCGATTGCACGACACCGGCCATAGCGGATGGTGGCTGTTGATTGGTATTATCCCCATCATCGGCGGAATCGTGCTCCTTTTCTTTATGATTTCAGATTCCCAGCCGGGAGAGAATCGCTTTGGGCCCAATCCCAAGGCCATATGGTAAAATCGGTGTCTCCACGGTTTGGCTGTCGCTTGACGCGGAGGGGATGAATTTGGTATCATACGCGCCTAATTCGTCATCGGGGTCTAACCGGTGGCGAGAGTAAAGGCGCGGACAAAACCCCGGATAAAGGGCACAAATCCGCAAAAAAGAAGGAAAAAGAACATGCAAAAGAGCTATCGTGCTCCGAACCCGGGCGAAAAGCGCTCCTGGTTCATCATCGACGCGAAGGATCAGCCGCTTGGCCGTCTCGCCGTCGTTATTGCCAACAAACTCCGTGCGAAGGATCTTCCGACCTTCGATCCGTCGGTGGACGCGGGCGCGTTCGTGATCGTCAAGAACGCCGCTTCCGTGAAGCTCACCGGCAAGAAGGAAGAGCAAAAGGAATATCAGCGCTACAGCGGCTATCGGGACGGACTTAAGCGTTTCAGCGCCGCCGCGATGCGCGCGACCCATCCTGATCGCATGATCAAGGAAGCGGTTTGGGGAATGCTCCCCAAGAACAACATCGCCCGCAAGATGATGACGCGTCTTAAAGTCTTCGCCGGCGAGGAGTACGCTCACGCCGCGCAGAAGCCGGTCGAAATCAAGCTCTAAGGAAGGATTTTAGAAAATGGCTACCAAGAAGAACGCTATTTCCGCCGGCACCGGTCGTCGCAAAACCGCGATTGCCCGCGTGAACCTCGTGGACGGCAAGGGCAAGTGGACCGTGAACGGCGTCGCGATCGAGGAGTACATTCCCTCGGAAGCGTTGCGCGACTATCTCAAGCAGCCCGTCGCGATTTCGGGTTATGATATGGAGAAGATCGACGTCGTCGCGTTCGCCAAGGGCGGCGGCATCTCCGGTCAGGCCGGAGCGATTCGCCACGCGCTCGCTCGCGCGATCGTCGCGGCCGACGCGGACACCCGCGCCGCGCTCAAGAAGGCCGGTTGCATGACTCGTGACAGCCGCATGAAGGAACGCAAGAAACCCGGTCAGCCGGGCGCTCGCAAGCGCTTCCAGTTCTCGAAGCGTTAATTCTCCATGGCGTTCGGCTTTCTCAAGAAGCTTGTCGGAGTCTTCTCCGGCAAGCATTCCTCGCCGCAACCGGGGTCGAAAGGTTCCGGCAAGCGCTCTCGCCACCACAACAAGGGCGGCAAGCCGAGCGGCGAGAAGCATTCACAAGGCAAGGATCAGCGTCGGCAAGACGAGCGTCGTCGCCACGGCGCCCCGCAGAAGGATCGTCGCCATCGCGGAGACGGCCCGAAGTCGGTCAACACCGCGCCGAACGCGATGCGTCCGGGCGGGGCCCAATCGGATCGCGAAGCGGCCGCGCGCAAGGCGGCGCACGCGAAGTGGAGCTTGGACTCCTTCGTCGTCGAGCCAGTCGAGGGCAAGAAGCGCTTTCACGACTTCGACCTTCCCAGCGAGGTTATGCACGGTATCGCCGAGCTCGGGTTCAAGTACTGCACCGAGATTCAGGCGCTTTCGCTTCAGCAGGCGCTCGCCGGCAAGAACATCGCCGGCAAGGCGCAGACCGGCTCGGGCAAGACTGCGGCGTTTCTCGTCGCGATTCTGACGCGATATTTGCGTACGCCGGAGAATCGCGCGACAAGCGGCGGAGCTCCGCGGGCGCTCGTCATCGCCCCGACGCGCGAACTGGTAATCCAAATCTGCAAAGACGCCGACGCGATCGGCAAGTACACGGGCCTGAGGTCGCTCGCGGTCTACGGAGGTATGGACTACGATCGTCAGCGCACCGAGGTTTTGGCGAAGCCGGTGGATCTGCTCGTCGCGACGCCAGGACGGCTTCTCGACTTCGTCAAAAGCCGCGTCATCGATCTCAGCAAGGTCGATACGCTCGTCATCGACGAGGCCGACCGCATGCTGGACATGGGTTTTATTCCCGACGTGCGGCGCATTATGAGCTACTTGCCGCCGAAGGACAAGCGCACCACGATGCTTTATTCGGCGACGCTGGACGATACGGTGATGCGGCTTGCGATGAACTGGATGGAAGAACCCTACAAGGCGGAGGTCGAGTCGGAGACGAACGCGACCGATACCGTCAAGCAGGTCGTCTACGTCATCCAGGCGAAGGACAAGTTCACCGTCCTCTACAACCACATCGCGCTCCATCCCGCTTCCTCGACCATCGTATTTTGCAATCGCAAGTCGACGACCGAGGACGTCTACGAATCGTTGAGAGTGCGCGGAGTGTCGGTGGAGATGCTCTCCGGCGACGTCAATCAAAACAAGCGCCTCAAGGTGCTCGATCGCTTCCGCGAAGGCGCGATCAAGGTCGTGGTGGCGACCGATGTCGCGGGCCGCGGCATCGACGTCAAGGGGCTTGAATACGTCATCAACTTCGACTTTCCCTACGAAGCCGAGGACTACGTCCATCGCATCGGCCGCACCGGTCGCGCGGGCGAGACGGGAGTCGCGATTTCGTTCGCCGACGAGTACGAGAGCTGCACCATTCCCGCCATCGAGGAGTACATCAAGGAAACCTTGAAGTGCACGGTAATCGGGCCCGACGATCCGCTTTTGAAGCCGATTCCGCCGCGCGGTTCGCGTCTCGGAGAAGTGGACGCCAAGGCGCTCGAGGCGGTTGACGAACGCGAGGCGGTCGACGAGGAGCAGAAGGCGGCCGCGGCCGCGCTTACGGGAATCGCGAAGACCAACGCCGTCAACGGTTTGGGGCAGCGCGCGATTTTAAAGGGAGAGGCGCCGAAGCGTGAGCTTCCCGCGTTCGAACACGCGCTCGACCCGAAGGCGCCGCCGCCCGACGAGAGCAAGGTCTATTCCAAACCCGTCGAGCAGAAGGAAAACCTCGAGGAGTGGGCGGTCCAATAGCCGTCGGCAGCAAGGGTATGAAGGAGCTTGCCGGGGAAGGACTCGGCAAGCTCCTTTTGAAGTATTCGTGGCCGGCGTTGGTGGCGATGAGTCTCAACGCGCTTTACGCGGTCGTCGATCGCTTCTACATCGGGCAAGGGTGCGGCGAGGCGGCGATGGCGGGGCTGACGCTGACATTTCCGGTGATGATGCTTTTCGGGGCGTTCGGCGTTTTCATCGGCGCGGGTCACGCCGCCATTCTCTCCATCAAGCTCGGCGAGGGCGATTTCGTCGCTTGCGAGAAGCTGGTCGGCGAATTGGTGGCGCTGAAGCTAATCGTATTTTTCGCGATTACGCCGCTCGTATTCTGCAACCTCGACCGCATCCTCGGTTGGTGCGGCGGCGAGAAGGTTTCGCGCGAAGCGTTCGAGTGCGCGAAGACGTATTTGAAGATCGTCGTCTTTTCGCATCTCTTTTCGCATCTCGCCTTCGGGCTTTCGGCGCTGATGCGCGCGGAAGGCGGAGCGGTGAGGTCGATGTTGGCGATGGTGGTCGGGTTCGGCTCCAATCTCGTTCTCGATCCAATCTTCATCTTCGGATTTGAGATGGGCATCGAGGGCGCGGCGTGGGCGACGGACGTCGCGATGGTCTTGAGCTTTTTGTGGGCGGCGAAGTACTATCTTCGCGGCGAGACCGGCGTCGCCTTTCGGTGGCGGAGAATCGGCGTTTATCGCGAATTCATCGTCCGCACCATGGGAGTCGGGTTCGCGCCGTTTCTTCAGCAGCTGCTCGGCTCGGCGATCAACGTGTCGCTCGCGGCGGCGTTCGCGCACTGGGCGGCGGACGAGGCGAGCGCGACCACCCAAATCGCCTCGCTCGGGGTTTTCCAAAGCGTCATGATTCTCACGGTGATGCCGATTATGGGCGTACAACAGGGCTTGCAGCCGATTTTCGGCTACAACTGGGGCGCGCGGAATTTCCGCAGAGTGAAGGACGCGCTCGTTCTCGGATTTTGGGTAACGACGGCGCTTTGCGTGCTCGCGACGGTGGTGCAGGTCGTGCCGCCCTTGCCGGAGTGCCTCGCGCGAATGTTCGTCGCCGCCGACAATCCCGCGCTCGTCACCATCGCCGCGCACGATCTTTCAATCGCCAACTGCATGATCTGGTGCATCGGCGTCAACGTAATCGCGACCACCTACTTTCAGTCGATCGGCCACCCGTGGACGGCGGTTATCCTCTCCACGCTTCGGCAGGGGCTTATTCTTTTGCCGTGTATTTGGATCTTGCCCAATTTCATCGCCGATCACACTTTCGCGATTTGGCTGGCGCTTCCCATTTCCGACGTACTTTGCCAGCTCGCGACGCTGCCGCCGTTTTTGCGCGTGACGCACTTCCTCTCGCGTGTACGAGCGCGCGAATTATGATATAATAGCGCTATGGATCAATCGGTGGCTATCAGACAGGCGAAGCTCGCGGACGCGGAGCGGATTTTCGCGCTTATCAATCTCAATCGCGATCAGCTCGTTCCGAGGTCGATGGGGAATATCGTCGAATCGATCGACCGGTTTTTCGTCGCCGAGGCGGAAGGCGAGATGGTCGGGTGCGCCGCCTACCAGATTCATCCCGAAATCGGCGCGAGCGAGGCGGCGGCGGTGGAGATCGTCTCGGTCGCAGTGAAGAGCGTTTTTCGGAAGCGCGGCATCGGCATGAAGCTCGTCGAGGCGGTAATCGAAAAATCCGATGCGATCGGGCCGAAGGAAACGGTAGTCCTTACCTTCGCGCCGGAGTTTTTCGCGAAGATGGGCTTTAGGGAAGTTCCCAAAACGAAGATCATGCACAAGCTTTACACCGGCTGCATCAACTGTACGAAACACGCCGATCCGTTCACCTGCCCGGAAATCGCAATGATAAAGGAGAAGTTATGAGACCCGTAGTTTTGATAATTCGCGACGGCTGGGGCGTCAATCCCCGTCAGGATGGAAATTCGGTTTACGGCGCGAAGACGCCGGTAATCGACGGTATTCGCGCGCGCTATCCGCACTGCTTGCTCGATTGCTGCGGCGAGGCGGTGGGACTGCCCGACGGCTATCAGGGCTCTTCCGAAGTCGGCCACCTCAACATGGGCGCGGGGCGAATCGTGGTGCAGGAATTAAAGCGCATCGACGACGGTCTCAGCTCGGGAGAGCTTTTCAAAAGTCCGAAATGGACGAAGCTCGTCGACGACTGGAAAAAGCACAAGTCGACCTTCCACTTCTTCGGGCTTTTGCAGGACGAGGGCGTCCACGCCCATCAGGAACACCTCTTCAAGCTCATGAAGCGCGCTCGCGCCGAGTATCCGGAAGGGAAGATCGTCGTTCATCCGTTCCTCGACGGACGCGACACTCCGCCGCGCTCCACGCTCGAATACCTCGCGCGGCTCAAAACCGAATTGGCGGCGATCGGCAACGCGACGATCGGCACGGCGATGGGTCGCTACTACGGTATGGATCGCGTCAAGAACTGGAAGTTGACGAGCGAGGCCTACGATTGCATCGTTTCCGCGAAGGGCAAGAAGGCGTCGAGCGTCGAGGAGTGCGTCAAGGCGGAGTACGAGAAGGGCAAGACCCCCGACGGCACTCCGATGACCGACGAGTACATTCCCTGCTACGTGATCGGCGATTACGCGGGCGTGAAGGACGGCGACGTCATCATGCACACCAACTATCGCCAGGATCGCGCGATCCAGCTCACGCAGGCGTTCGTCGCCGACGACTATCCGGGAGAGCGCGCGGCGCGGCCGAAGGTGACTTTCCTCGGATTTACCCGCTATTGGGACGAGTTCGAGGACTATCTCCTTGGCGCGATGGGCGCGGGCGGCGGCATGGGCAATCTGCTTGGCGAGGTCGTCGCCAAGGCCGGCATTCGCCAGCTTCGTCTCGCGGAGACGCAGAAGTTCCGCCATGTGACGAGCTTCTTTAACGGCAAGTCCACCACGCCCTCGAAGGGCGAGGATCAAGTCGAGGTCAAGAGCCGCTTCGATCCCGCGACCTTTGCGTCGCATCCCGAAATGGACGCCTATAACGTAACCGACGAGCTATTAAAGCGCATCAAGTCGAACCCCTACGGCTTCATCGTCGTCAATTACGCGAACTGCGACATGGTGGGGCATACCGGCGACGAGAAGGCGGCGACGAAGGCGGTCGAAGTAACCGACGAGTGCATCGGCAAGGTGTTGCCCGAGCTCTTGAAGCTCGACGCCCACGTCCTCATTTTCGCCGACCACGGCAACGCGGAGCAGATGGTCGAATACAAGTCGGGTCTCGCCAAGACCTCGCACACGCTCAATCTCGTGGAGTGCTTTTACGTCGCGAATGACGCATCGGGCGTTCGGCTGACGCCGCTCGCCAAGCTCTCGGCGATCGCGCCGACCGCCTTGCAGATGTTGGGCTTGCCGGTGCCGCAGGAGATGACGACGCCGTCAATCCTCGCCGGCAAGGAGCCTTGGTCGAAGACCGCGCTCAACGTATAATCGGTGTGAAGACGCGACTCGTCATCGCGGCCATCGTCTGCCTGGCAATGATGCGGGCGGAGGCCGTGGACGCGTCGAATCGCTATCGCTCGCCGCGCAATCCCGAGCGCAAGATTCGCCAATCGACCGAGCTAATCGTCCTTCATACCACCGAAGCGCCGGCGAGAAGTTCGCTCAACAAGCTTTCGGATCGCGGCGAGGCGCACTATTGCGTGACCGAGGAAGGGGCGATATACCGCATTGTCGATCGCGACAAGGAGGCGTTCCACGCGGGACGCAGCGTTTGGCGCGGCAAGGAGGACGTGGACAAGTTCTCCATCGGCATTGAGTGCGTCGGCGATCACGACAAGCCCATGGGAATGGTGCAATTGAAGGCGATAGCCGCGCTCGTCAAGGATCTGAAATCCATGTATCGGCTTTCCGACGATCGCGTCGTCTGCCACAGTCACGTCGCCTACGGCTCGCCAAACAAGTGGCATGGGTACAAGCATCGTGGCCGCAAGCGGTGCGGAATGCTGTTCGCGACGCCCACCATAAGGCGGATATTGGGTCTAAAGTCGCGCCCCGCGTATGATCCTGACGTTCGGTCCAAGCGTCTCGTCGTCGGCGACGAGTATCTGAATCGAGTTCTTTACGGAACGATGGATCCGATGGGCAAGTACTATAAGAGCGCTTCTGCCAAGCCCTCGCTGGCCAAAGCGCCCGTGCCCGCCCAAAAGCCGATACCCTTTAAGAAGACGGCAAATCGCAAAAAACCTCAATAAATTGGGGATGCCCGGCTTTCGCGACCACAATCGGTAGTGAAAGTTTTTAAATTTACCCCCTTGCGCGAACACAAGATTTAGTGTATTATTATCGCGTATTACACAATAGAAGGTAAAAAGCGATGAAACAGATGAAGATCATCAAGCGTTCCGGCGAGGAAAAGGAATTCGACATCTCGAAGATCGAGAACGCGATTCGCAAGGCCAGCCAGGCGGTGGACTACAAAAACGCCTTGAGCGAGAGCCGTATCAAGCTTATCGCCGAGGAGGTCGCGGGCGTCTGCGAGGCGCGGGATCGGGCGATGACGGTCGAGGAGATTCAGGACGTCGTCGAGAACAAGATTATGGAGATGGGCTCGCACGAGATCGCGAAGAAGTACATCGTCTATCGCTACAAGCGCCAGCTCGCTCGCAAGGCGAACACCACCGACGAGCAGATTCTTTCGCTAATCGAGTGCAATAACGAGGACGTCAAGCAGGAGAACTCGAACAAAAACCCGACGATCAACTCGGTGCAGCGCGACTATATGGCGGGCGAGGTCTCGAAGGACGTGGCGGCGCGACTTTTGCTGCCGGCCGATGTCGTTCAGGCCCACAAGGACGGGCTTATCCATTTCCACGACATGGACTACTACGCGCAGCACATGCACAACTGCGATCTCGTCAATCTCGAGGACATGCTGCAGAACGGAACGGTCATTTCGGGGACGATGATCGAGAAGCCCAAGAGCTTCTCCACCGCCTGCAACATCGCGACCCAGATTATCGCGCAAGTCGCCTCCAACCAGTACGGCGGACAGTCGATTTCGCTTACCCACCTCGCGCCGTTCGTCGACATTTCGCGCCAGTCGATTCGCAAGGATCTCGCCGAGGAGTGCGCCGAGGCGGGAGTGACGATGCCGAAGGACAAGTTCGACGCCATCGTCGAGCGTCGCGTGCGCAAGGAAATCGAGAAGGGCGTGCAGACGATCCAGTATCAGGTGGTGACGCTGATGACCACCAACGGTCAGGCGCCGTTCGTCACGGTCTACATGTATCTCGGCGAGGCGCGCAGCGAACAGGAGAAGAAGGACCTCGCGATTATCATCGAGGAGGTTCTTAACGAGCGCATCAAGGGCGTGAAGAACGAACAGGGCGTCTACATCACTCCCGCGTTCCCCAAGCTCATCTACGTCCTCGAACCCGACAACATCACCGAGGATTCGCCCTACTGGTACCTCACCGAGCTTTCGGCGAAGTGCACCGCCAAGCGCATGGTTCCGGATTACATTTCGGCGAAGAAGATGCTCGAGTACAAGATCGACAAGAACGGCAACGGCAACGTCTACACCTGCATGGGTTGCCGCTCGTTCCTCACTCCCTACCTCGACGAGAACGGCAAGCCCAAGTACTACGGCCGCTTCAACCAGGGCGTCGTCACGATCAACCTCGTGGACGTCGCCCTTTCGGCGCACGGCGATATGGAGAAGTTCTGGCAGATTTTCGACCAGCGGTCCAAGCTTTGCCCCAAGGCGCTCCAGTGCCGCCACGAGCGGCTTACGGGAACGCTCTCCGACGCGGCGCCGATTCTCTGGCAGTACGGTGCGCTCACGCGTCTTCCGAAGGGGACGCCGATCGACAAGTATCTGCACGGCGGATATTCGACGATTTCGCTCGGCTACGCCGGACTTTGGGAGGCGGTCTTGGCGCTGAACGGCAAGAAGCTCACCGAACCCGAAGGCGAGAAGCTGGGCTTGGAGATCATGCAGAAGCTGAACGAGTACACCGCCAAGTGGAAAAAGGCGGAGTGTATCGACTACTCGCTCTACGGAACCCCGCTCGAATCGACGACCTACAAGTTCGCGAAATGCCTGCAGAAGCGTTTCGGCGTCATCAAGGGCGTTACCGACAAGAACTACATCACGAACTCCTACCACATCCACGTGACGGAGAAGATCGACGCGTTCAAGAAGCTCGAAATCGAGTCGAAGTTCCAGCGGCTCTCGCCCGGCGGCGCGATTAGCTACGTCGAAGTGCCGAACATGCAGAACAACCTGAAGGCGGTGCTCTCGATCATGAAGTTCATCTACGACAACATCATGTACGCCGAGCTGAACACCAAGAGCGACTACTGCCAGGTGTGCGGCTTCGACGGCGAGATCGAAATCGTCAAGGACGAAAGTGGAAAGCTCGTCTGGAAGTGCCCGAAGTGCGGCAATACCGACGAGTCCAAGCTCAACGTCGCGCGACGCACCTGCGGTTACATCGGCAGCCAGTTCTGGAATCAGGGCCGCACCCAGGAAATCAAGGAGCGCGTACTTCACGTCTCGTGAATTACGCGGCGATCAGGCCTTGTGACATCGCGAACGGAGAGGGAGTCAGAGTATCCCTCTTCGTTTCCGGTTGCACCCATCATTGCAAAGGGTGCTTCAATCCCGATCAATGGTCGTTCGACGCCGGCGCGCCGTTCACCCGCGAGACCGAAGACGAGATACTGGCGATGCTTTCCGAAAGCTTCGTCGACGGGCTTTCGCTACTCGGCGGCGAGCCGATGGAACCTGCGAATCAGCGCGCGCTGGTGCCGTTTTTGAGACGATTTCGGCGCAAGTTCGGAGCGAAGCGCAACCTTTGGGTCTATACCGGATGCGTCCTCGAAACCGACCTCAAGGCGGAGTCGCGCTGGCGCATCGAGGTTACGGACGAATTTCTTTCGATGATCGACGTTCTCGTGGACGGGCCGTTTGTCGAGGAATTGAAGAATATTTCGCTCAAGTTTCGCGGCTCCTCCAATCAGCGGATTCTCAAACTCAAGGAGATTTGATATAATACAAAAGTTATGAATACGGTACTTATCGGCGCCCAATGGGGCGATGAAGGCAAGGGCAAGGTAATCGATTTTCTGACCGAAGAGGTCGATACGGTGGTGCGCTTTCAAGGCGGTTCGAACGCCGGCCACACCGTGGTCGTGGGCGACAAGAAGTACGTCCTCCACCTCGTTCCGTCGGGGATTCTGCACGGCGGCAAGCATTGCGTAATCGGCAACGGCGTCGTCATGGATCCGTTCGATCTCATGAAGGAACTTTCCGAGGTGGAGAGCTGGGGCTTCGAGTTGAAGAGCCGCTTCCACATTTCGGAGCGCGCCCAGATGGTGATGCAGTGGCATCGCGCGATCGACAAGGCCGAGGAGGCGGCGCGTCCCGAAGGGAAGAAGATCGGCACCACCGGTCGCGGAATCGGTCCTGCGTACGCGGCGAAGGTCGGCCGCTCGGGAATGCGCGTCGGCGACATCTTGAAGCCGAATTTCCTCGATCTCGTCCGCGATCAGGTCGAAGAGGCGAACCGTACGCTGAAAGCGCTTGGCGCGCAGCTGTTGGACGCGGAGGAAATGGTAAAGCTCTACACGCCGATGGTGAAGGCGCTTACGCCTTACGTCACGGATACGATCCAGTTCCTTCACGAGCGTATCGAGAACGGCAAGTCGCTGCTCTTCGAGGGCGCGCAGGCGACGATGCTCGACATCGACTTCGGGACCTATCCTTTCGTCACTTCGTCGAATCCGACGGCGGGCGGCGCCTGCACCGGCTCGGGAATCTCGCCGCGTTCGATTGATCGCGTGATCGGCGTTTTGAAGCTCTACACGACGCGCGTCGGCGAAGGCCCGTTTCCGACCGAGCTCAACGACGACGACGGCGAAACGATGCGTCGGCGCGGCGGCGAGTACGGCGCGACGACCGGACGCCCGCGGCGTTGCGGCTGGTTCGACGCGGTGGTCGCCAAGTACGCCCAGCGCGTGAACGGAATCGACTACTGGGCGATGACCAAGCTCGATGTCCTCGATATCTTCCCGACGGTGAAGATTTGCACCGGCTACAAGCGCAAGGACGGTTTCGTCTACACGACCTTTCCCGCCGATCTCGACGCGCTCAAGGACTGCACGCCGGTGTACGAGGAAATGCCGGGATGGATGACCGAGACTTCGAAGATCACCGATTACGCGGAACTGCCGGAGAATGCGAAGAAGTACGTTAACCGCATCCTCGATCTCGTCGGCGGCAAGCTCGGCGTCCTTTCGGTCGGCCCCGCGCGCGAAACCACGCTTCGCATTAACATCTGATGAATCCCGTCGCCAAGCGAACGATAACCGCGCTTACGATTGCCGCCGCGATCGTGGCGACGGTTTTGCTCGTTCCGGTGTGGGTATTCCCGCCAGTGTTCGGAATCGTTCTCGTTTTGGCGGCGTTTGAGTTCTACCAGCTGATCGGGAAACGAGTCGATCCGAAATCGGCCGACGGGTTGAAGGTGTTCGTTCCCGGTTTGATTGCGCTTGCAATCGCGTTCACGATTCTTCCGTATATCGCGCAAACGCGCGGTCGGGAGTTTATGCTTTACGTAATTGCAATTGTGAAGATTTCCGATATGGGCGGTTTCGCGGCTGGTCTTTCGTCGGCGAAGTTCATGAAGGGCGGAAATCACAAGCTATGCCCAACGATTTCGCCCAATAAGAGTTGGGAAGGGCTGGGCGGTTCGGTGCTCGCTTCGCTGATTCTTTCGTGGCTTTTCATGGGAATGACCGGATTTGGATTTTGGCATTCCGCGCTTTTGGGTCTTGTGGCGGCGCTCGTCGGAACCGCGGGCGACCTCGTCGAGTCCAAATTCAAACGTTGGGCGGGGGTCAAGGATTCCTCGACGATGTCCTTTACCAACGGCATGGGCGGGATTCTCGACATGTTCGATTCGCTGTTGTTCGCGCCGGCGGTCATTTGGGCGTTGATGTGATGCGAAATCTTTTGACGATTGCCACTTTGATCGCGCTTCTCGGCGGTTGCCGTTTGGTCGGTCACCACGTGCTCGTCGATCCGGGAGACAATCGGGTTTTGGAAGTCGAGCAAGGCGATGTCGTGGATTTCGAGCTCGAGGAGAACATGACCACCGGTTATCGGTGGCAGGCGCAATGCGATGACTCCGAGATTGAAGTTGCGATAGAGCACGTTCCGGCCAATAGCGCACCCGGATTTTGCGGTGCGCCTGGCAAGGCGGTTTTCAAAATCGAGGTTGGCCGCAGTTTTAGCGGTCCCGCTACGGTGCGCGTCCAATACAAGCGCACTTGGGAGAAAGACCCGATTCGAGAGTTCAGTTTGTCGCTTTTTCGCCGCTAAGCGCGATTTCCCGCTTGCCTTTCGGCGGGTAAAAGCGTATAATCCCGATTAGATATGAAAACGTGGTTTGCGTTCTGGTACGGTATTTTCAAGAACAATCCGACCTTCAGGTTGGTGCTCGGGCTTTGTCCCACGCTGGCGGTGACCACCAGTCTCGAGAATGCGCTCGGGATGGGGATGGCGGCGACGTTCGTGCTCGTTTGCTCGAACGGTCTCGTTTCCGCGCTTCGCAAGGTCATTCCGGCGGCGGTGCACATTCCGTGCTATATCGTCATCATCGCGACATTCGTGACGGCGATCGATCTTTTGATGCAGGCGTATTTGCCGTCGCTTTCCGCTTCGCTCGGAATCTTCATTCCGCTCATCGTCGTTAATTGCATAATTCTCGGCCGCGCCGAGGCGTTTGCGAGTCGCAACGGAGTCGTCGATTCGCTGGCCGACGGATTGGGGAGCGGAATCGGCTTTACGCTCGCGCTTTCGCTCATCGCCACGGTGCGCGAGATTTGCGGCGCGGGAACGCTTACCGTCTGGGGCGACGTCGTTTTCAAAAACCTCAACCCCGGTCCGATTACGATGGCGATTTTGCCGGCCGGCGGTTTCATCACGCTCGGGCTTTTGCTCGCGCTCATCAATCGTCTCGGCGAGTGGAACGCGCGTCGCCACGGCGCTCCGGCGCCGTTGCCGGTTAATCTCGATTGTCGGCACTGCACCATGTGTCCGAACGGAAAGTAAGCGATGAAATGTCCCAAATGCCACGTTGACGACGACAAGGTGCTGGATTCGCGCAGCGCGCGCGATGGTGCGGCGATTCGTCGTCGTCGCGAATGTCTGAAGTGCGGTTATCGGTTCACGACTTACGAGGAGATCGATCGCGACGAGGTACTGGTTATCAAGACCGACGGCACTCGCCAGACGTTCGAGCGCGGCAAGCTCGACAAGGCGATTCGCCAGGCGTGCGGCAAGCGTAAGATTTCCGACGAGCAGATTCGGACGATTATCGACAATGTGGTCGCCAACATCGAAGGCGACGAAGTGCCATCGGCCAAAATCGCCGAGCTGGTTATGGCCGAGCTTCACAAGGTGGATGAGGTCGCCTACATTCGTTTTGCGAGCGTCTATCGACAATTCAAGGACGTGGCGCAGTTTCTTTCCGCGATTACGGAGATCGTCAAGAAGTGATCAAGGTCGAATATCAGCGTCCGCCGATTCGCGTGGCCTTGATGGGCCTCGGGCGGGCGATGTTCACCGATCATTTCCCCGTGTTCAAACGCCATCCCGCGCTTTTCAAGGTGGTTGCGGCCTGCGATACCATCAAGGAACGGCGGGATTTGATCGCCAAGGACTTCCCCGACTGCCGGATGTTCCGGCAGTTCGCGGACATGCTGGACGAAACCGACATCGACATCGTCGATATCGCGACTTGTTCGGTCGATCACGTCAAGCACGCGCTCATGTCGCTCAAGAAGGGATTTTGGACGCTTCTCGAAACGCCGATGGCGCTGACGCCGGACGACGCCACCGTGCTGAAGGGCGCGGCGGTGAAGGCCAAGAATCGGCTGCTCGTCTTGCATCGCGGCCTTTTTTCGCCGGACTTTCTGCTCGCAAAGCAGATCATTTCCGATCCGCGGATGGGGCAGATTCATCGTATCGACATTCGCAAGGAAGATTACATTCGGCGCGACGATTGGCAGTGCGTTAAGCGGCTCGGCGGCGGAGCGGCCTATTATGCGATGCCGGATCTCGTTTTGCAGGCGCTGAAACTTCTGCCTTCGCCGCCGATTCAAATGTGGAGCGAGCTTAAGCGTATCGCTTCGCTCGGCGACGCCGAGGATTGCGCGCATATGATTCTCAAGACCCGCGAGCTCGTTTCCGCCGACATCGAGTTCGACGGCGGAGTGCTCGAGGGGATTCGCTCGCCGTCGTTCGTGATTCGCGGCGAGCGCGGAACGTTCACGGTCGAAGCCGGCGCGACCGAAGGTCGGCTTGTCGCGGTCGATCCCGCGTTTCGGTTCCCGCGTCGTCGCTCTTCGGTGCGGACGCCGGAACTCGTGGATATGCACGAGCATTTTCCGATGGTCGACGAGCGCGTCGCCTTGCCGAAAGGGACTTTGTACGGTCCGTCGGCGTTCTGGAAGCACGTTTACGATACGGTTCGAACGGCATCGCCGTTTCCGCTTACGCTCGAGGACTCGATCGAGACGGTGAAGTTTTCGAATCTCATGAAGAAGACGAGTCCGTTCGGGAAGTGAGATAATGGCGTTAATGACCAAAAGTCTGGAGGATTACCTCGAGGCGATCTATTTGCGGATCGTCGACGACGGTATTGCCCAGGTCAGCGACGTCGCCGCCGCGCTTTCGGTCAAGATGCCGTCGGTGGTGAAGGCGATTCGCGAGTTGAAGCGCAAGGGACTCGTCGCGCAGAAGCCCTATTCCGACATTACCTTGACTGCGAAGGGGAAACGGGTGGCGGCGATCGTGCTGGGGCGGCATCGTCTGCTTAAGGAATTTTTGCAATCGCTCGGGGTGTCGGAAAAACGAGCGGACAGGGATGCTTGTCTCATGGAACATATTCTGTCGGAGGAGACTTTGAATAAGATACGGGACTATACCAAGAAAGAGGGAATACACGGATGAAAAGCGAAATCAATGCCTTGCGTCAATTGCAAGAACTTGTTTTGACGCGCGATGAACACCACCAAACCGGAGACGGCAGCCACCTTGACGCCCTTAACGACTCCATTTCGACCTTGCAGTCGAAGTTGAGCCCGCAGGTGGCGGCGATTTACGGACGACTCTACAACAAGAGCCATATCGTCATCTCGGCGATGAGCAACAATTGCTGTTCGGTTTGCGGAATGCAAGTTCCGATTGCCGTCGGTCAACAGGTGCGGCTCGGAGAGCATCTCTGCACATGCTCGAGCTGCGGACGGATTCTCTACGCCGTACGGGAGGACGATGCGTGCAGCGTAGCCTCCGAGTCGACCGACCGGGACGACGAACCCAAGACGGGAATTTCGCGTTTCAGCGACGAAGATCTGATGGTCGTCGATTTGGACGCGAAGAATCGTGCCGACGCGATCGAGGCGCTGGCCGGGGCGATGGAGAAAGGCGGTTTCATTCGCAACGCCGACAGTCTCGTTACCGCCGCCTTGGAGCGCGAGAGCGTGCTCTCGACCGCGATGGAGGGCGGACTTGCGTTTCCGCATGTTCGCGGCGTCGAGGGCGGCGGGCTTACGCTCGCGATGGGCGTTTCCAAGAAGGGCGTCGACTGGAACGGCGAAAAGGTGAATATCGTATTCCTTTCGGCGATTCCGGTCGCGGTTTCGGCGTTCTATCTTCGACTCATGTCCGGGTTGGTGCAATCGTTCGCGAAGGACGCGAATCGCAAGGCGGCGATCGAGGCCGCGACTCCGGCCGCGCTTTGGAAGGTGCTTTGCAAGGCGACTCGCGCATCCGTCAAGTGATGCGAAGGTGGCTGATCGCGCTCATATGCTCGACGACGCTGGTCGTTCGGGCGGCGGGAGCGGCGGATACCGAGCATCGGCGCTCGCCGTATGTCGGCGCGATTGCCGTCGACGCCACGACCGGCCGCACTATTCTCGTCGACCGCGCCGATTGCGAATGCTATCCCGCGTCTTGCACGAAACTGATGACGATGTACCTTGCGCTCGAAGCGGTGCGGGAGGGAAAGATTGCGCTTGGCGATCGACTTTACGCTTCCGTGGAATCGCTCGCCGAAAAGCCGTCCGTCAGCGGACTCAAGGCGGGAGACGGGCTTACGCTCGAAAACGCGTTCAAGGCGCTGATGGTGAAAAGCGCCAACGATGTCGCGGTGATGATCGCCATCCACGTCGCCGGGTCATCCGCCGCTTTCGTGGAGCGGATGAACGAAACGGCGAAAAAGCTCGGCATGAATTCCACTCGTTTCGTTTCGCCCAACGGATATCCGCCGCCCAAAGGTTCGAATCGCGGATTCGACGTTTCGACCGCCGGAGATCTTGCGAAGCTCGCCGGCGCGCTCGTCGGAAAATATCCGGAAATTTTGAGCTACACCTCGCTCGCGGCGGTGAAGATAACGAGTCTCAACGGCGAGAGTTTCGAATACGTCAACCACAACAACCTCATCGCCAAGCCCAAAATGCGCATGCCGGAGGCCGACGGACTGAAAACCGGTTACCATGACGCCGGCGGATCGTCGCTGGTTCTGACGGGAAAGCGCAACGGCAAGCGCGCAATCGTGGTCGTCGTCGGTTCGGCGAAAGCCGAGGAGCGCGATGAAGCGGCGTGCAAGTTGCTGACCGATTCGCTTGGCAGCCTCAGTTGGTGAAAAGCGAGGAGACGACCTGCGAGAGGATGTCTCGCGTTCTCACCGGCCACAATCGCGAAGGCAGTTCCGCTTCGAGCGGGCGCGCGATGAAGTCGGGCAAATCCGGGTTGAAGTTAAGCCCGGTCGCTTCCTCGAGATCCTCGATGCTGACGAGGTAGCGTGCCGCCCAAGAGTTCCAGCTGATGTCGTTCGGCAGAAGGACCGCGAAAGCGCGTACGTTCATCCCTTCTTGGGCGACGACGACTTGATAGTAGGCGTCGGGCAGGTCGATCGATCCCATTTTGCGCTCGGTGGAGCTCGGAATCGTTCCCGCTACGACCCAAATTTCGCCGTAGCGCGCAGTCCACAAGTCGGCAATGCGATGTTCGAGATCTCGCCAGACGCCGCGATTCAGCTCCGGACTTTGCGGCGCGATGTTGCTCATCAAGAAGGTTTTGCGGCGCTCGGCGTCGCCATAGCGCGAAACGATGGCGTGGTTGGGAGCCATGTGTCCGCGATCGTAACCGGAATTGGAATAGTCGTCGGGATGAGGAGACAGGGGAACCGAACGGTCGACGAGAAAGCTCGGACGCTTGCCGTCCTCAAACTTCTTTTCGCGCGTGACGTGGTAGGCGCACCACAGCGGATGGCGCAGAGAATCCGACCAGCCGATCAGGAACTCTCCGCGGTCGAGAACCCTTACGTCGTTTGGCGCGGGCGCCGCGATTCGCGTCGGCGCGCCGGCGAAGAGGACGCGGTTCTCGGGCGCCTCTTCGTCGTATTCGTACACGGCGTCATGGCCAGTCCATCCCAAGGCGTCGGTAATGTCCGCGAGCGGATTGCCGAGCAGGTAGAGGGCGGAAACGGCGACGCGCGGCCAAGCGGCCTCGTG
This sequence comes from Kiritimatiellia bacterium, assembly GCA_045599445.1. Taxonomy (GTDB): domain Bacteria; phylum Verrucomicrobiota; class Kiritimatiellia; order RFP12; family UBA1067; genus UBA1067. The sequence continues at coordinate 24,041 of JAZRWB010000072.1, forward strand.
ACGATCGAGCCAGCCGCGGGAATGGTGAACGAACCATTCCGCGGCGAGGCCCCAAATGACGAGCGCCGCGCAAAGGCAAAGCGCCGTCTTCGCGGAGAATTTCCGCGATGCGGACGACTTGCCTTTTTTACGCGACTTCCCCATTTTTTTACTTCGCAAGACCGAGCTTGGTCGAGCTGCGCCAGGCGTAGTACTTCTTCAGCGTCAGCTTCTTCGAGGCCGCTTCGTCGCAGAAGATCCACGCGTCGTTGTGCGCCTGCAGCGCGGAGGCGGTGCAGAACTGGCTCATCGGGCCTTCGACGCAGCCCTTGATCGCGTCTTGCTTGTTCTCGCCGAACGCGAGGAGGATGATCTTCTTCGCCTCGCAAATCGTTCCGACGCCCATCGAAAGCGCGCTCTTCGGCACGGCCTTCATGTCGCCCTTGAAGAAGAGGCGGGCGTTGTCCTTCACCGTCGAAGGGGTGAGGTAGACGATCGAGGTACGGCTCTTCAGCGAGGTTCCGGGCTCGTTGAACGCGATGTGGCCGTCGGAGCCGATGCCGAGCACCTGAATGTCGATGCCGCCGGCTTTCTTGATCTGCGCCTCGTAGGCCTTGCATTCCTTCGCGGGATCCTTCGCGAGCCCGTTGAGGACGTGGGTGTTGGCGAGCTTGATGTCGATCTTCTTGAAGAGGTTCTCGTTCATGAAGTAGCGATAGCTCTGATCATGGGTGCCGGCGAGGCCGTAGTACTCGTCGAGATTCCAGCTCTTCACCTGTTTGTAGGAGACCTTCTTCGCCTTGACGGCCTTGGCCATCTCGGAGTACATCAGAACCGGCGTAGAACCGGTCGCGAGACCCAGGACGGTCTTCGGGTTCTTTTTCACCGCTTCGGTGATCATCTGGGCGGCGAGCTTCGACGCCTCTTCTTTGGTCTTGCAGATTACGACTTCCATTTTGTTTTCCTTTCTTGTTTTGGTGTTAGTCGAATCAATCGATGTAAAGGGGTTTTACCGTTATCGGCGTGCGGGACGAGTTGTCGACTTCGGTATTTTGAGCCTTCGTTTCGACGCTCGGCTCCGTTTTCGGCGACGAGGTGGTGGCGCGGTAAAGGGCGGAGATGCCGCTGATAATGGCTACGATCAGGACAATCGCCATCGCCCCGAGAATTATCCAACGCTTCGCTTCCGCAAGCTCGAATCCCTCGAATTTGAAAGTGTCGAACTTTTCGCGAATCGGAGTTGCGTAACGGGAGAATACACCGACGTCCGGATGGGGATCGAAAAGCTCGGGTTGGGGAGACGGTTCGGGGGCCGGAGCGGGCCGTGGCGCGGGCTGAGGCGGCTCGGCGACCGGTTTCTCCGTCGATGGCTGGACGGGACGCTCCTTGATCGCGAGCGAGCGATTGCCGTTGTAAATCTCCATGAACTCCTCGATCATGGGCTTGGGGTCGAGTCCGACCGCCTCGCAGTAGAGCTTTACGAATCCTCGGCCGTAGATGGGGGCGGCGAAAGACGAGAAGTTCTCGTTTTCCAGATTTTCGACCACGCTTTTGAGCATATGGGTCGTCTCCGCGAGTTGCGACACGGTGATGCCTTTCGCTTCGCGAGCGGCTTTGAGGGTTTTGCCGAATTCGATCATTGCGCTTCCTCCGTGAACAAATCCTGGGTGGTTTCGCCAATCGGCGCGGTTGCGGACGCTTCGTTGGCAGGTCCGTTGAAGACGGCGAGCAATTGCTGCTGATCCATGATGATCTGCCGAGGACCGGCGCCGACTTGCGGACCGATGACGCCCCTGTCCTCCAGCATGTCCATAATCTTGGCGGAGTGGTTGTAGCCCCAGCCGAGTTTGCGCTGGAAGTGGCTGGTCGAGGCGCGATTGGTGTTGATGATGCACTCGATCGCCTTCTTGAAATCGCTCGCGTTCTCCTCGGCCTTGACGGCCTCGCGGCTCGGCGTTTCGTTCGCCTCGGCGTTGTTGTCGGGATCGTCGGGGTTGTCGGCGAAGGGATCGGCGATTCCCGCTTCCTTGACTCGCGCGAGCTTGCCGGCGAACTTCTCGTCGAATTGGGTGTTCGCGTGCTGTTCGATGAATTGGGTGATGCGGGCGATTTCGGGGTCGGAGATCCACGCGCCTTGCGCACGGATGAGAAGCCCGTCCGCGGTGCGGAAGAGCATGTCGCCCTTGCCGATCAGGTTCTCCGCGCCCGAATCGTCGAGAATCGTGCGCGAGTCGATTGCGGTCGCCGTCTTAAACGCGACGCGCCCCGGGATGTTCGCCTTGATGGTGCCGGTGATGACCTTGGCGTCGGGGCGCTGGGTCGCGAGAATGAGGTGGATGCCGGCCGCGCGGGCTTTCGCGGTAAGGCGCGAGATGTCGGGCACGACTTCCTTCGCCGCCGCCGCCATGAGATCGGCGACCTCGTCGATGATGATGACGATGTAGGGAACGGTCTTGGGCATGTCGGAACCGACTTCGGAATCGGCGCCGAACATGTCGGTTTGGGTGAACTGCAAACGGTGGTTGAAGTCGTAAATGTTCCGCACCTTGGCGCGGGCGAACATCTTGAGGCGCTTCTCCATTTCCGCGACCGCCCAATGAAGCGAAAAGACGACTTTGCGGTTGTCGGTGATGATCGGGACGATGAGGTGGGGGATGGCGACGTAGGAGGTGAATTCGACCGACTTCGGATCCACCATGATGAGTTTTAGCTCTTCCGGCGTCTTGGTCATCAAAAGCCCGTTGATGATCGCGTTGAGGCAGACCGACTTGCCCTGTCCGGTCGCGCCGGCGACGAGCATGTGCGGCATCTTCGCGAGGTCCGCGACGAGTTCGCGTCCGGCCGCGTCCTTGCCGAAGAGGAGCGGCAACTCTCCCTTGAAGTTGCGCCAAACGTCGGATTCGATGATTTCGCGGAAGGAGATTCCCGCCGAGGCGCGGTTCGGGACTTCGATGCCGACGCACTCTTCGCCGGGGATCGGCGCTTCGATGCGGAGCGACTTCGCGTGCAACGCGCCCATCAGGTTGTCGGAGATGTTGGTGACGGCGGAATAGCGAATCCCCGGCGCGAGCCGAATCGCGTATTTGGTCACGACCGGTCCTTGCACCGTGTAGGCGGGCGTCGCGTCCACGCCGAAGAGTTTCAGGGTGTCGATGAGCTTTTTCGTCGTGTCGTTGACGTCGCCGTGATCCGCCTTCGACTTCTGCAGCGGACTGAGAAGACTCAAGCTCGGAAGAACGTACGGCCCCTTGTCCGCTTCCGCCGAGTCCGCCACCGGAGCGGAAGGCGAAGGTCGGACGAGACCGCGCTTGGCGGCTTCCTTGGCGAGGCGCTTCTCTTCCTTGAGACGCAGCTTCTCCTCGCGGATGCGCTCGCGTTCCTCTTCGCGCTGACGACGCGCCTCTTCGCGGCTCGCCTGCAAGGCGGCGAGGTTCCGCGCCTGTTCGGCGGCGAAGTCGTTTTCCGCGATCGGATCGACGGCCTCGCGCTTCGTCCAGTTCCAGAGCGACTTGAAAAACCGGGCGAAATTGCCGACGCCGATGGCGGCGACGAGCGAGACGATGGCGACGACGAGCATCACGATCGAGGAACCGAAGTCGCTCAAAAGCGGCGAAAGCGCCGAGGTCATCAGGATATATCCAATCGCGCCGCCGGGGTTGTGGATGTTGATCTTTTGGGCGAGCGCGGCGAGCGCGCCGCCATTGGCGCCGATTACCTGCACGAGACAGGCGACGGCGACGATGAAGAGCAGGAACCAAAGTCCTCTCTTCGATAGACGCAACCTCCGCTCGCGCGCGGCGAGCGCGCCCCAAACGGCGCACAAAACCGGCACAATCCAAATCGCCAGTCCGAAAAGAAGGTATCCGTAATAGGCGAACGAGTCGCCGAGCGCGCCGATCCAGTTGGTGTGCGGAAGGGGCGGGGAGCTGAGCGCGTCAATCGCTCGCCAATCGTAGGTCAGAAGCGCTACGAGCGGAAAGAGCGCGAGGGGAAAGAACGCCCACGCGATCAGCTTGCGCGCGCCGTCACTCGGATTGTCGGATGAAGTCATGGTTGTCGTGGCCGATGCGAATCGGTTCGGTCTTGAATACGTGGTAGAGGATGATCGCCAGGATAAGCGCGAGCAGCTTCAGTCCCCAGTTGCCGTTTTTGAGGAGGTTTTTCATTTCGCTCCTTTCTTCGGCTTGGTGAAGCGGCCGATCAGCTGAACGAAGAACTTGACGAGGCGAGACGACTTTTCGTCCGAGGGCATCGCCTTGGAAATCCAGCGGCGCACCGATTCGCGATCCGTCGCCCGATAGCGGACGAGTCGCCCGTTGTAGGCGACCGACACCTCGCCGCGCTCCTCGGAAACGACTACGACGATCGCGTCGGTCTCCTCCGAAAGCCCCACCGCCGCGCGGTGGCGCATGCCGCTCGTAATCAGCGTCGGATTGTTGGAAACGGGAAATACGCAGTGGGCCGCGGAAACGCGTCCGTCCTTGATCGTAAGTCCGCCGTCGTGAAGCGGCATCGGCGGAGTCAGAATCGAAGTTACGAGTTCGGCGGAGAAGCGCGCGTCCATCAAAACGCCCGTATCCTCGTAGCTCCGAAGCGAAATTCCGCGCTCGAAGGCGAAGAGCGCGCCGAGACGCTTTTCGGCGAGGGCGAAGACGACATCGGTCACGAGCTCGGGCGTCGCCGCGCCGCTTTTGAGGTATTTGGGCTTTTCAAAAAATTCGAACGCTCCGACTTGGCTCAAGATGCGGCGGATTTCGGGCTGGAAGATGACGACCGAGGAAATCGCCAGATACACGAGAAGGTTCTGGACGATGGACGAAAGGACGTCGAAGCGGAAGAAGTAGGTAAAGGCGATCATCGCCGCCGCAATCACCCCGACGCCCATCAGCGCCTGTCCGAAGCGCGAGCCCTTCGCCGCCTTTAAAATCGAGTAGATGACGACGTAGAGGATCGCGATTTGGATTATCGCCGAAACGTCAAATTCCATTTACGAGTTCCTCCACTTCGCGTCCGTCCATCGTTTCGCGCTCCAAAAGCGTCTTGGCGAGCGTCTCCAGCTTTTCGCGGTTCTCGGCGAGAATCGTCTTCGCCTTGTCGTAGGCGGACTTCACCAGTTTCGAAACCGCGACGTCAATCGCCTGCGAAGTCGCCTCGCTGTAGGCGGGCGGCAAGTCGGTTTCGGCGAAGCGGTTGGGCTCGCTGAACGCCTGGAAGCCGAATTCCTCGCTCATGCCGTAGACGCAGACCATCTTGCGCGCGATGTCGGTCGCTTCCTTGATGTCGGCCGACGCGCCGGTCGAGATCTCCTGAGTCAGCATTTCCTCGGCGATGCGTCCGCCCGCGAGGACGACGAGCGTATCGAGGAAGTAGCCGCGCGTCCGATTGAGAACGTCCTTTTCGGGCAGGGACATCGTTACTCCCAACGCCCGTCCGCGCGGGATGATCGTAACCTTGTGCAAGGGATCGCAGTTCTTGACCTTGAGCTGCAAAACGGCGTGGCCCGCTTCGTGCCAGGCGGTGATTTCGCGATCGCGCTGCGAATAGCCGGCCGACTTCCGCTCTCTCCCCCAAAGCACCTTGTCGCGCGCCTCGTCCAAGGTCGCCATATCGACGCCTTCGAGTTTCTTCCTCACCGCCATCAGCGCCGCCTCGTTCAGAAGGTTCGCGAGATCCGCGCCGGAGAACCCGGGCGTACCGCGCGCGACGCGAGTAAGGTCGGCGTCGGGGGCGAACTTAATCTTCGCGCCGTGGAGACGCAAAATCTCCTCGCGTCCCTTCAGGGTCGGCAGTTCCACCACGACCTGGCGGTCGAAGCGACCGGGTCGAAGGAGCGCGTGGTCGAGCGTGTCGGGGCGGTTGGTGGCGGCGATTACGATCACGCCCTCGTTCGCGTCGAACCCGTCCATCTCGACGAGCATGGTGTTCAAGGTCTGCTCGTAGGCGTGATTACCGCCGAGCGCGCCCGCGCCGGTGCGCTTCTGGCCGATGGAGTCGATTTCGTCGATGAAAACGATGCACGGCGCGCGCTTCTTCGCTTCGGCGAAGACGTCGCGCATGCGGCTCGCGCCGACGCCGACGAACATCTCCTCGAAGTCGCTGCCGCTCATTGCGAAGAAGGGGACTTGGGCCTCGCCCGCAATCGCTCGCGCCAAGAGGGTCTTGCCGGTTCCGGGCGGGCCGACTAAGAGTACGCCCTTGGGGATGCGTCCGCCGAGCTTCTTGAAGGAAGCGGGGTCTTTCAGGAACGAGACGATTTCCTCGACTTCTTCGCGCGCCTCGTCCACGCCCGCGACGTCGGCGAAGGTAGTGCGGCGCTTCTCCTCCTTGTCGCCGAGGATCTTGGCCTTGGACTTTCCGAATCCGCCGAAGATCCCCCCGCCCGTGCGCATCGGACGATAGAACAGCCAATAGAAGAGGAAGAAAAATCCGAGAAGATAAAGTATCTGCATCAAGAACGGCGAGATCGGGCTTTTGCGTTCCTTGACCGAAACATCGAGATTCATCGCGAGCAAATCGCCCATCAACTGTTCGTTCTCGCCGGGAACGAGGATGACGCGATACTTCGCGCGCTTGGGCGTTCCGTCCGCGTTCAAATCGTTAAGCTCGTTTTCGCCCGTGAGATAGGTCGCGCCTTCGTCGTGATCGATCACGCGAATGACGGGCGAGACGATTTTCCCCTGTTCGGCGAGTTTGTAAAATTCGAGGAGCGTAATGTCGCTCGTCGTTTCCGGATTCGGGCTCATCTTGTACATCGCGAAAAACGCGAGCGCGATAATCGCAATCGTGAGCCACGAACGCAGAGTTGAATTAGCCATTTCCTTCTTCTTCGCCATACAGGATATTATATCAAAATAGGGAAAAGATGTGGTATAATACTTCCGATATGAAAAAGTCATCAATCCTTTTCGCGGCGTTCTTGGCAATGATAAGCGGCAGCGCGTTGGCCGAGACGGTGTATGAAGTAAGATCTTCGAACGACTTGTCAAAGGCTTTGTCTTACGCATCGTCAGCAGCGGAAGCGGTAGTCATTAAGCTTTATAACATAATTACTCCCACTGATCAGATTTCTCTCATAAACAAGATTTCTACCGAGCCGATTTCATTTATTGGTCCTGCGGTTTTAGGCAATCAACCGATTGTCATTTCGGCAACTACTCCTATCGTTTTTCGCGATGTTACGATTGAAGGAAATGTAACGATTGGCTCTGGAAAGGTGACATTCATTGATTGTACGCTTAATGGAGAAGTAGATAGAAAGGGTGGTGAAGTGATTTACGAGAGCGACACCTCCGAGTCCTCCGCCTTTCCTGATGATCTTGTAATCTTGCCTTCTTCTCAACGGCAGGTATATTTTGGATTTTCGTCGCTCAAGGGTGCGACAGCCATCGTTGTCGAAAAATCAGTCGATGATTTGACTTGGCAGCAGATTCCGGCAGAGGACCTCGATTGGCGGGATGCGAATAGTTCGGAGCCTACGGTTGTCGGATGGAACTCGTTTAGGTATTTGAATGCTACTCCTGGCGAGACGGCGCAGTATCGTCTTGTTGCGACAATGAACTCGGGAGCAATTATCCAATCTTTCGCGATGACAATTACGACGGCGTCGGCAGGCGCTCTTCATTCTCGACCAAACGCAAAAGCGACGATTTATCTTGATTTTGATGGATATGTGGATGATTATAGCGGTAACGCCTCGGCCGCCAACACGAATCATATTGAGACGATTGCATACAATAAACGCGACGAAATTTACAAGATTTGGCGCTCGGTTGCCGAGGATTTTGCGATTTTTGACGTGGATGTAACGACCGAAGAGCCAACGATTGATAAGCTCGTAAAAAGCAGTGCCGATGATGACGAATACGGCAAGCGCGTCGTTTTCGATCCAAGGACTGGTGATGATAAGTGGTACACTGGCGCGGGCGGCGTTTCAGGCTTGGGCTCATTCGGCTTCAAGGCGGATCGTCCGGCCTTTATCTTTGGCGAAGAGACGGATAACGTCGCCTGTCAAGCAACTCACGAAGTTTCGCACACTTTGGGCTTGGTGCATGATGGAGGAAATGTTATTGTCCCGGTTGGAAGCGAAGTGTATGATCCCGATACTGGGAAGATGGTCGTAGTTGAAAAAGAATACACGATTCCGAGCGAATATTATTCCGGGCAGAAGGTTTCGCTGAATTGCTTTTGGTATCCGGTAATGGGAGGGGTGCCGACGCGCGATGGCGCGGATTATATCAATCAGTTCTCGAACGGCAATTATGTTTCGGCCACGAACAACGAAGACGATTTTGCGGTAATAACCGGTAAGGCGACCGGCGTGCGCGAAGAGAATGTCGTCATATTCCCGAAGTCGCTCTATCCCGACGAAAAGGAAGATGGGTTTTGGAAGCTCAAGTTGTTGCCGGATGATGTCGGCAATGAGGTTTTAAGCTCGACGCCTTATACCGGGGAGAGAATGGCGCTTATTTCGCCTGAGGATCTCGATGTATTTAGCATTTCGGCGAAAGCGGGAGAGGTAGCGATCTATGTTTCGCCCGAATACGAAGGGTCGAGTTATGGCTCGTCATTGGACGCCAAGGTCGAGCTACTTGATAAAGACGGCAAAGTTCTCGCCTCTTCGGAAAATCCCTTGCAAGGAGATATTGACGATGGAGAGTTTCGCAAGGCAGAACTTAAGTACACTTTAGCCCAAGACGGGGTCTATTATATTCGAGTTTCGGGAACGTATCACAAAGTGACAGGATGCGCGACGTCCGCTTATGGCTCGGTAGGCCCGTATAAGCTCACGGCCGACTATACGGCTGGCGAGGATATAATTACGAATTATATTCTCATTTCGCCGAGCGATTTTGTAGACGAGTGGGCGAAGTATGTCGAGGCGCGAAAGCAAGCACATCCCGAGCTTAACTTTTGGGTTAAGAACGCGTCCGAGATTTACGGTGCTTACGAGGGTGAGACACCCGCCGACAAGATTAAGGCGTTTATCGTAGAGCAGGCGAAAAAGGGGGCGGAATACTTCGTGCTTGGTGGCGCGTGGTCGGATACGGCGACGATTGAAAACTCGGACATATTCTTTGTGGTCGAGGGTGAAAACGGGAATAAGTATGGCTTTCAGAAGCTTTCCTTGAATAATACCATTCCCGGTTATTATCATAAGTTTCCTGATAAAACTACTCCATTGGCTTCGGACTATGATTATGCGCTTATTGACAATGACATGAAGCCAGATGTCGTCGTCTCGCGCATTCCGCTTGTTAGATATCCTGATACCACTACTGGCGCGCATCCAACTTTTGCGGAAATAATCGCTGGCTATGCGAGTAAGGTCGCGCAAGTGGAAGCTGACGGGTTTCCTGGTCGTCATCGTTACGCGTGCGTCGCCGGGCAGCTTGGCGCTTCGGTAGCGCGTGGTGATGAGCTTTGGCCGACGGAGCCGCACTGCTATGCGGACGGATATTACGATTTTAAAGATTCTCAGCATCCCAATAGCGCAATTGACGGCGAAATTGCCGCGCGTCGGCGTTTCCGCGATTTCTTCGCGCAGTATAATCCCGTATATGGCGCGGCGGTCGTGCCGATGGGAACGACAGTAGACAATTTCTTTAAGGAGGATTGGGAAGCGGTGGTCGCAAAATCGCATGGGCTTGAGGACTCGGCATACGGAACGGGGGTCGACGAGGCGCGTTTTCGGCGATTGACCAAGTTAATCAAGCTCGGTATCTTTGCGATGCCGTGCTTGACGGGCCGACCCGATTGCACCTCGACGACCTTTGACGAGACGTGCCTTTGTCCGTCGATGGGTATAAGCGCAATTTGCAATCCCAACGGTGGCGAAGTCGTGGGCTTCCACAATACTCACGATGGCGCGGGCAAGAACGATGTGGGGCTTGTGACGACGAACGGCGATCCCTACGCGACGCAGTACGAGGGACTTCTCCTTTCGGCGCTTTGCAAAGATCGGCTTAATGCGGGTGAAGCGTGGAAGGCGGCGCATACAAAATATATTGAAAACTTCGGCACGGGAACTTGGCATCAATGGACGGCTTACGAATCAATCCTCTATGGCGATCCTCTGATCAAGCTTAGCGATATTGGGGATGGCGAGCGAGTTAAGGGGCTGGGAATCGCCAAGCCGCCGAGGATAATCGTTAGATAGCATCGATAGCGTCGCTAGAAGTCGATAAGCTCGTTTCGGGCACAAGCGTAGACTCTCATAAGCGGCTCGCTCGATGTCGTCGATAACGCCCAAACCGTCGTTCCTCCTCTTGTGCGTCATCGCCGCCATCTATACATGCGGGCGCTGACGCGCGGCTTCGCCGTTGCTTCGCAACCTACTCTCAGGAGGCAACACTTCGTTAGCCTCCTTCGGCGCATTGCTCGCTGACGCTCATCGCCCTTTGGAGGAGTGGATGGGCGCCTGCGGCGCAGTCACTATTAGCGCGAATCGGAAAGATTCGCTTACTGCGCTATTTGTTTTTCGGAAATGTATCTATATCTAATTCTACGCACCACATCGACGGTGTTCGATCAGTGAAATGCATCAATCTCGGAAAATAACGTACAAGGTGAGCATTATAATTCATAGTTAAGAAACCGGAGGCTACCGTTCCATAAGGACTACCATATGAATAATCGTTTACATTGTTGCCAACTTTATGTAGAATCTGGCGGCGAAGTACTTCATACTCAACTCTTATTTCGCAACCATTCGGTTGAATCTTCCATTCGCAAGTCGGTGATGAAATATCCTCTATCAACTAATATCGGTTGCCAATAAGATTCGCATTTCCGATTTCTCGTCAACCAACTTCTCCGATACACAAAATCAATGGCTTTCGTATCGGTGATGTGTAACGCCTCGCAGGTGTTCGTTAGGGGTACGCCAAATGGTGAAATTTGGTCAAACTGACTTTGATTAAGTGCTACTTCAATATCTTTGCGAAGGGCTCTGCGTTCAAAGATTTCACTATAGTTAATTGCCCACCATAGCGCGACGCTGCCAACAACTAATAATATACCAATAAGCTGTGAAACCATAAGTCCGTTGAAAAACATTCTAATTCCATTTCCTTCGTCCAATCGTCGTTCGCTTGCCAATGATAGGCGCATCATCCCGTAAGTAACCAGAATCTGAATTGATAGAACAATTACAGCTGCGATAGCCGCGACATGCCAAATGTCAAGAAAATCAGCGGAACAAAGAAGAAGAAAAATCAGGACTGCTGTAATTATAATTCCAGCGGTTCCAATCAAAAGTGAGCCGAGTACTCCATATTTCCAAAAGCACACGGCCTTCTCTGACTTATTCACGTTCATTTTCGCTTTATCATCTTAGGGGTCTTGTAACTTGCGGCAAGATTATATCAAAATCCATGCCTATTGCGGAAATATTCCGTCTTTGAGTAACGACATCCTCCGGAGATAAGGCAAAGTCCCGCCTGTCGAAACGAGAACTCTCGCCTACCGGCGCTATGGATTGCGCCGAGGGTAAAGGTATATCACCCCTGGGGTAAGGAGCTTGTCGTTAATGGGTAATGAGGTAGGGCCCCGAGGGGTAAGGAAAGAAACGCGCGCGTTTCTCGCAAAAGCGCGCGCGTTACTATTGACAAACGCGCGCGTTTCTTGATATAATGCGCGCGTTTCTCTCCTTACCCCTACCCACGGAGCTCGTTACCCCACGGGTAGTTTGAGTCAGCC
>JAZRWB010000073.1:0-7947 GCA_045599445.1 Kiritimatiellia bacterium
ATGATCGTCCCGAATACGATTTCGTCACGATCGATGCGGATGGCGGGCAGAAGTTCTGGCGCCGCTGATCAATCGGCGCATCCATCGCGGCTTTGCCGCGCCCTGCCGGACGGCGGAAAGCATCCGGCGGACTGAAGACCGTGTTCGCATCCGGAGGCGAATAGCGCGTTCGGCACTTGCACAAGCGGGGGTAAAATTGATATAATACGCAGTAATCATCTGAGGAGTATGGAGCTATGAAGAAGTTCTTAAGTGCAAATGAAGCCGTCGCCCACGCCGCCGCGCAGGCGGGGTGTGTCGTCGCATCGGCGTATCCCGGTACGCCTTCGACCGAAATTCTCGAGAATGTCGCGAAGTTCAAGGAGACGATCCGCTGCGAGTGGGCGGTGAACGAGAAGGTCGCCGTCGAGACCGCGGTCGGGGCCTCGATGGCGGGCGCACGGGCGCTGACGGCGATGAAGCACGTCGGCCTCAATGTGGCGATGGATCCGCTCATGACCTTCACCTTCGTCGGCCCCCTCGGCGGCTTCGTCCTCGTCTCGGCCGACGATCCCGGCATGCATTCGTCGCAGAACGAGCAGGACAACCGCAATCTCGCGAAGTTCGCCCGTGCGCTGCTCTTGGAGCCGGCCGATTCGCAGGAGGCGTATGACATGACGGTCAAGGCCTTCGAGCTGTCGGAGAAATTCCAGGTCCCGGTCATCATCCGTCTCACGACGCGCACGAGCCATTCGTCATCGCTCGTCGATCTCGGCGACTTCAGCCCCAAGCCGCATCCGCTCATCCCCTACGTCAAGAACATCCGCAAGAACATCCCCGTCCCCGCCTTCGCGCCGACCCAGCGGCTCAACGCCCAGAAGCGCAGCGAGGCGATGGAGAAGGAGTCGTGCCGTTCGAAGTTCAACCGTATCGAGAAGGGCAGGACCTCGCTCGGCATCGTCACCTCGGCGGTCGCCTATCAGTATGTGAAGGAGATCTTCCCCGAGTTCTCGATTCTCAAGCTCGGCTGGACGAATCCGCTCCCGAAGGCGCTCGTCGCGAAGTTCGCGAAGAGCGTGAAGAAGCTGCTCGTCGTCGAGGAGCTGGACCCGTTCCTTGAAGATCAGATCCGCGCGATGGGGATCAGGGTTGTCGAGCACAAGACCGAGCTCAACATGCTCGAGCTCAACGCCGACCGCCTGCAGAATCTGCGGCATGAGATTCTGAAGGACGTCCCGAAGGCGAAGGCGGCGAAGAAGGATGCCGCTCTGCCGACACGTCCGCCGGTTCTGTGCGCGGGATGCGGGCACCGCGGGGTCTTCCACGTGCTCTCGAAGCTCGGCGCGACGGTGACGGGTGATATCGGGTGCTACACGCTCGGCGCGTTCCCTCCGCTCAACGCGATGGATTCGACGATCTGCATGGGCGCGTCGATCGGCAATGCGGCGGGCATGAAGAAGGCGGGGCTCAAAGGTCGCATCTGCGCGGTGCTCGGCGACTCGACGTTCTTCCATTCGGGTATCACGGGGATTCTCTCGGCGCTTTACAACGGCACGCCCGTGACCACGGTCGTGCTCGACAACCGCATCACGGGTATGACGGGCCATCAGGACAATCCCGGTTCGGGCAAGACGCTCGCCGGCGAAACGGCGCCGGTTACCGAGATCGCGAAAATCGCCAAGGCCTGCGGATACAAAAAGACGTTCACCGTTTCCGCCGACGATCTCGCCGGACTCGAAAAGACGCTCGCCGACGCGATGGACGGCGACGAAGGCGCGCTGGTAATCGCCTACGCTCCCTGCCGCATCGCCGCCAAGCTCACCAAGGAAGGACTTTGCGAGGTCGATCCCGCCGCGTGCAAGGCGTGCGGCGCGTGCTTCAAGATGGGTTGCCCGGCGATGACCCGCGGCGCGGAAATTCGCAAGGGCGCGTTCCAGATGAAGATCGACCCCAATCTTTGCGCGGGCTGCAAGCAGTGCTCGCAGGTCTGCAAGTTCGGGGCGATCAAGCGCGTACGCTGATGAATCGCGTCGTCCTCAAACCCAAGCGCGACTTCTCGCTTCGCCATCGCCATCCGTGGGTTTTCTCGGGGGCGATCGCGGAGGGCGGCGAAGGGGCTCGTCCGGGCGAGGCCGTCGAGGTCTTTTCGTCGGAAGGCGAGAGGCTGGGCGTGGGCTGGTATTCGCCGACATCGTTGCTTCGCGTCCGGATGACGACTTTCGGGGAGGGCGAAGTCGATGCGACGACGCTCGTCGAGGAGCGGATTGCGAGCGCCATCGGCCGGCGCGCCGATTTCTTCGCGAACGCCTACACCAACGCCGTGCGCCTCGTGAACGCCGAAAGCGATTTTCTGCCGGGCGTGGTCGCCGACTATTACGCGGGCTTCGTCGTTTGCCAGCTCACTTCCGCGGGCGCCGAGCTACGCAAGCGGGAGATCGCCGACGCGCTTATGAAGTTCGCGCCGTTTTGCCGTGGAGTCGCCGAGCGAACGGACGTGGATTCGCGCGCCAAGGAAGGACTCGCCGTCGAACCCGGATTCTCCGTATTGGCAGGCGAGGAGCCGCCGGAGACGATCGAGATTTTCGAGGGCGCTTGCAAGTTTCTGGTGGACGTTCGCAAGGGCCACAAGACCGGCTTTTATCTCGATCAGCGCGATGCGCGCGCGGCCGTGGGCGCGCTCGCGAACGGTTTGGACGTCCTCAACTGCTTCGCCTATACCGGCGGGTTCGGGCTTCATTGCCGCGCCGCGGGCGCGACGTCGGTCGTGCAAGTCGACGTCTCGAAGGACGCGCTTGCGCTCGCGAAGCGCAACGAATCGCTCGTTCATTTGTGCGGCACGAATACGCAATATGTCGAGGCGGATGTTTTCGAGTATCTTAGGAAGTGTCGCGACGAGCGCAAGAGCTTCGACATGATAATTCTCGATCCGCCGAAGTTCGCCGCCACGAAGTCGCAGGTCATGAAAGCGGCGCGAGGCTACAAGGACATCAACTTGCTCGCGATGAAACTCTTGCGGCCGAACGGAATCCTCGCCACGTTCAGTTGCTCGGGAGCGATGACCGAGGCGCTGTTCGACGAGGTGATTGCCGCCGCCGCCTTGGACGCGAAACGCGACTTCCAGCTCGTCTCCAAGACGCGCCAGAGCGCGGATCATCCGACGACGCTCGGCTTCCCCGAGGGGCTTTATCTCAAGGGCGTTATTTTGCGCTCGGTTTGAGTTCGGCGAGGCGGACGGACGCGGCGAACTGGGAAAGCGGCGTCGTTAGGATCGCGACGCCTTCGCGCTTCGCGGCCTCGGCCATGTCGTCAGGGACGGGTCGGTTGTGGCAAATTGCAATCGCCTCGATGCCGGCAAGCGTGCAGACGGCGATGGTGTTGAGGTGGTTTTGGATGGTCACGAGAACGCTTTCGTCGCCGCAGTGGCCCATCACGTCGGAAAGCAAGTCCGAGGTGTAGGCGGAATTCACGATCGCGTCCGGCTTGTCGACGACGATCGCGCCGTCGAGTTTTTTCCTGAGTTCGGTTATCGTCATATAAAGCGCATCCTTTCCGATATGCGGCAATTGCGTTTCGCGAAACATTCCTTGAGTCCGGCGACGGAGAACTCGCAATCTGCCTCGCTCCACACCTTCGCGACGTCGTCGAGGTTGTGGGCGTCGGAGGAGCGGGTGATCGCGTAGGGTTCGACTCGCGCGGCCCATTCGGATAGGTCGGCGGTGCGCGAAAGCTCCACCGCGTCGAAGCAGTTTTCGGGAATTGCGCCGAGCGCCGAGAAGACGGAGAAGTTCGGCCGATCCACGTGGGCGGCGAGATAGAGTCCGCCGAGTTCGCGCGTTTTCGCCGAGGTCTCGGGAATCGTGCGACGGCATCCCATCGCGAGAATGCGCCACTCCATTTCGATTATACCGTCGTCGCAATCCACGACCGGCTGGTCGCCGAAGGTGTCGGGATCGTTGACGCGCTTGGGCAGGGCGGCGTAGACCCAGTCGGTCATCGCGAGCGCCTGCTCGACGGTGTCGAAGAGGGCGAGAGTGTGGACTTCCTCGGCGGTTTGGACCTCCAGCCCGTAAAGGCATTTCAAATTCTCGCGGCGCGCGCATTCGGCGATGGCCGGGCAATTGCGCGCCGATTGGTGGTCGGTAAGGGCGATGCCGTCCATGCCGGCGGCGAGCGCGCGCTTCACGATCTCGGCCGGCGACATCTCCAGACTTGCGCAAGGCGAGAGGCAGGAATGAATATGGAGGTCGAACTTCACTGCCGTTATTTTACCATAAATATGGTATAATTCGCATAGTGATTTACAAGTACCTTTATCAAGACAGTTCCAATTGCAGTCACGAAGGCGAAGTCAAGGCGCGCAACCGCGAACATGCGTACACGGTTCTGCGCAAGCAGGGGATTCGCCCCTATCGCATCATCGGCGACGATCCGTGGAACTGGCGGCCGTGGGCGGTGGCGGCGGGATACGTGGCTTTGATCGCGATAGTTTTCGCGCTTATCGCCATACAGAGCGCCGACGAGAAGTCTCCGGCGATCAAGCCGCATATCGAGCTTAGCGCCGAGGAGGCCGAGGCGTTTCGCGTCAAGGCCGAGGAAGCGGTCTATCGCGCGCCCGAGGCGTTTCGCTACAACGTCTGGAAGGGCGTGAACGCGCGGCTCGCCGAACGCGGGCTGGAACCGCTGGAGCTGCCGGAGGGGCTGGTCGAGGAATGAGAAAGATAGCGATCGAGTATCGCGTGCCCTACGCCGACACCGACCAGATGGGCGTCGTCTACTACGGCAACTACCTCGCGCTATTCGAGCGGGCGCGCAACGAGCTCATGCGTGCGAGCGGGTACACCTATCGCGAGTGCGAGGCGGAGGGCTTTATGCTGCCCGTCGTTCACGCCGAAGTCGATTACAAGCGGCCCGCGAAGTACGACGATCTTCTGGAAATCACCGCCTGGATCAAGTCGCAAAAGGGCGTGAGAATCGAAATCGCCTGCGAAGTCAGACGCAAAGGCGAGGCGGAATTGCTCGTCTCGGGCTTTACGCGCCACGCCTTCGTTTCGACGAAAACCTTCTATCCCTGTCCGCCGCCGGCGCGGTTCCTGGAGTCGATCGCCGAGAGCGCTTGACACGGGGCGCGGTAAAATGATATACTTCGCGCCGTTTATCGGGCTATTAGCTCAGTTGGTTAGAGCGCTTCCTTGACATGGAAGAGGTCAGTGGTTCGAATCCACTATAGCCCACCATAAACGATGCTTTCGTCGCCGCTCGGGGTGAATGACGAGCGCGCGAGTTTTTGGTATAATATCCCTCAATGACAACGAAAGAGGTTGATATGAATTTGGTCGAACTCAACACTACCGACATCTGCTCGTTCCTCAAGAAGTCGCGTGCCGCGTTTACCAGGGCGGACGTGAAGCGTTTTATCAAGGCCCAGGGGATTCGCCACGTCAATTTCATGTACGCGGGCGGCGACGGACGGCTTAAAACGCTTAACTTCGTCATTCATTCAGACGAGTATCTCGACGAGATCCTGACTTGCGGCGAGCGCGTGGACGGATCTTCGCTTTTCAGCTACATCGAGGCGAGTTCCTCCGACCTCTATGTAATTCCGCGTTACTCGACGGCGTTCGTCGATCCGTTCGCGGAGCTGCCGACCTTGTGCCTGATTTGCTCGTTCTTCAACAAAGACGGCGATCCGCTCGAGTCCTCGCCCGAATACACGCTCAAGAAGGCGTGCGCGGCGTTCAAGAAGGAAACCGGTTTCGAGTTCCAGGCGATGGGCGAGCTCGAGTATTACGTCATCGCGCCGGACTCGGGGAGCTTCCCCGCGAAGGATCAGAAGGGTTACCACGAATCGTCGCCGTTCGCCAAGTTCGGCGAATTTCGCCAGCAGTGCATGCTCGCGATCGCGCAGGCGGGCGGCAAGATCAAGTACGGCCACAGCGAAGTCGGGAACTTCACCGCGAACGGACTTGTTTACGAGCAGACCGAAATCGAATTCCTGCCGTGCGATGCCGAGGACGCCGCCAATCAGCTTACGATCGCGAAGTGGATGATTCGTAACCTCGGAGCGAAGTACGGCTACGACGTCACCTTTGCGCCGAAAATCACCGTCGGCAAGGCGGGCAGCGGACTTCACATCCACATGCGGATCATGAAGAACGGGCGAAACGAGATGCTCAAAAACGGCGTGATCAGCGACACCGCGAAGCGCGCGATCGCGGGCATGATGAAGCTCGCGCCGTCGATCACCGCGTTCGGCAACCTGAATCCAACGAGCTATCTCCGGCTCGTTCCGCATCAGGAAGCTCCGACCAACGTCTGCTGGGGCGACCGCAATCGCTCGGTGTTGGTGCGCGTTCCGCTCGGGTGGGCCGGCAAGACCGACATGTGCCGCAAGGCGAATCCGAAGGAGACCGCCTCGAAGTACGACACGCGTCAGAAGCAGACGGTCGAGATGCGTTCGCCCGACGCCTCGGCGAACGTTTACTTGCTTATCGCCGCCCTGTGCGTCGCCTGTCGGCACGGCTTCTCGCTCAAAAACGCGCTTGATATCGCGAAGGCGACCTACGTCAACGTCAACATCCACAAGGCGGAGAACGCGAAATTGTTGAATACACTTTCCACGTTGCCCGACAGTTGCGCGGCCTCGGCCGACGTGCTCGAAAAGCAGCGCGCCGTCTACGAGGAGGAGGGCGTATTCTCGAAGGCGATGATCGACGGCATCATTCGCGAGCTCAAGGCGTTCGACGACCGTACGCTGCGCGCGAAGGTCGCCAAGAACTCGAAGGCGATGGCGGAATTGGTGAAAACCTACTTCCATTGCGGTTAAGCGGAAACTACTTTACACTCATCAATTACGAAAGGTAACGGACAAATGGCGAAGGACAACGATTTCATGGTATTTTCGGGAACGGCGAATCTGCCGCTCGCGGAGAAGGTCGCGAAGTATCTCGGGCGGCCGCTCGACAAGATCGACATCAAGCACTTTCCCGACGGCGAGACGTTCTGCCAGGTAATCGACAGCGTGCGCGGAAAGGACGTCTTCGTAATCCAGTCGGGCTCGCCGATGCCGAACGAGGCGTACATGGAGCTTTTCGTGATCATGGATGCGCTCAAGCGCGGCTCGGCGGCGCGGATTACGGCGGTGATTCCCTACTACGGCTACGCGCGTCAGGATCGCAAGGACCAGCCTCGCGTTCCGATTACCGCGCGGCTCGTCGCCAACTTGCTCCAGCGCGCCGGCGCGGATCGCGTCCTCGCGATGGATCTCCACGCGAACCAGATTCAGGGATTTTTCGACATTCCGCTCGATCACCTCAAGGCGGAGCCGATCATTCTCAAGTACATTCGCGACCAGCACTGGGCCAAGCCGGTCGTCGTCTCGCCAGATACCGGCGGGGCGAAAACCGCCTACGGCTACAGCCGCAAGCTCGGCTGTGGGCTCGCAATCGTCGCCAAGCAGCGCACGGGCGATTCGACGGTGGACGCGTTCTCCGTCGTCGGCGACGTGAAGGGTTGCGACGTAATCATGATCGACGATATGACCGCGACCGGCGGTACGCTTTCGGCGGCGGCGAAGATGTGCCGCGACAACGGGGCGAAGTCGGTGCACGCGTTCGTCTCCCACTTCCCGCTCACCGAGAAGGGCGTCGATCGGCTTACCCACGAAACCCAGCTCGACGAGCTCGTCGTCACCGACTCGATTCCGTTGCGCGCCGGTTTCGATCCTTCGAAGCTACCCTTTAAACTTACCCAGCTTTCGGTCGCGCCGCTCATTGGCGAGGCGATCAAACGGACGCACAACGACGAATCGATCAACGACTTGTTCAATCACGAATAAGGCGATGAGCGGTCGTTTCGTCACTTTCCGTCGCACGTGGCGTTGCCTGGTTCTGCTGGTTGCAGCGTTCCTGTCGGCGAACGTGCTGGCGGAATCGGCCGGTCGTCCGGTGGACGTGTCGTATTGCGGCGTGG
>JAZRWB010000074.1:0-1508 GCA_045599445.1 Kiritimatiellia bacterium
GGGGGGAGCGGAGGTCTCGCGTTAGGTGAGGCGAGGGGGAACCCAGTCGGCCCGCCGCCAACGGCAGTCAGGGATAGGGAATGGACTTCTCTCGCACGAGCGCGGCGGGCGAGGGGCTTTTTTTCTCTCTCGTTCCTTCGCGCGAAGGGAAAACCAGCGCGCCGACCGAGGGGACGAGACTTTCGCCGCGCTTCACTCAACCACAACTCGAAACGCAGGGGCAACCCAAGACAACCACTATACAACCACTATTCAACCCGGTTGGCGCTTCGCGCGGGGTCGGGGCGACTTTTCCCAAGCAACCAAAAGCCAACCTGTAGAATTTGCATTGTCGCCCCGACCCGTGGTATTTTCTCTTTCCCCTCTCGTCGCGTCGGCGAGTCGGGCCCCTTTTACGATTCAACCACGAGCCAACCATAAAAACTTCAAGGGCCCGCCCCGCCGACGTGACGAAAGGCTCAACTCCCGTTACCATGGGGGCGTTCCGGCTCTACGCAGAAACCACTCGCTTTGCGTTGCGAACTGAGTTGCCAACAGCGGGGTATCTCCGGCCTGTTGGGGGCCTCCGATACGCCCGCCGTTGACAACTCCGTTCACAACGCGCCGCTCCTTAGGCGGTATTTTCTCTCTTCCATTCGTACCATCCCCTTGTTGTAGTACGCTTGTTGTCTCTGCCCCCGCCCGCCGCTCCCTTAACCGCTCAACCGCTTAACCTCTTAACCGCCGCGTCGCCTACCGCGCAACGCGAACGACGGCGTAAACGAGCTGAACGAGCGTTCTTAAGAGCGTCGTCGCCGCCTCTCTCCCCGCCGCGATCCCGGCGGCTTTCAGCCGCCCAACCGCCGCGTCGAGCGCGTCGTTGCCGTCGAGTCCATCTTTCGCAACGGCAATCACGGCGTCTCGCGCCGCCGCCTGATTCGCCGGGTCGTTGACGAACTCGTTGACCGTCGCCGAAGTCGTCGAGATCACCGTCTTCTTCACCTCCCGCGCAACCTCCTTCGTGAACAACGCCTTGAACCAGCAGATGACTTTCTTGAACATAGCCTCTCCTTACTTTTTCTCTTTTCCCTTTTACTTTTTCCTTTCATTGCAAACGTTCGTTTGCAATGACCAGCTGCGTCATGATCGCCCTCGGTACGATCCACTCGACCGACTCCGTTGCGTTCGAATAGACCTCCCCCGGCCTCAGCGCGGTAACCTTGTCCTGTTCGCGGACATAGCATGTCCGCGTAACGGCGCACCCGACGATGACAACAAGAGCCAGCAACACCCACGGCCCCAACGCCCTGAACCTCCCGATCCTGGCGTTGACCGCCGCCTCGTCGCCTCGCGCCACCTCATCCGCGATCTTGTCGCGCTGGCGCTGCGCCAGCCGCTCGCGAAAGCTGTCCGAGACCAGATACCCGACCAGTCCCGCAATCGCTGTCACAATCAGCGTAATGATTGACTTAATCATCATCTCACCTCCTCTCTTAACCGCTTAACCGCTCAACCGCTTAATCATCTTC
>JAZRWB010000075.1:0-72234 GCA_045599445.1 Kiritimatiellia bacterium
AATCTGGCCGGGACGGGGCGCGTCGTGTCCGCTCGGACGCCGGCAGATCTCGGTTTCGCCCGACGGCGTCTATTATCCGTGCGTCCAGTTCGTCGGACGCGAGGAGTACGCGATCGGACGGGTCGGGTCGGGACTCGACACGTCGCGCCGGGACTGCGTCTTCGAGCGGAACGAGCGCGCGAAGCCGAGTTGCGAGGGGTGCGCGCTGCTCGGACGCTGCAACAACCGGTGCGGTTGCCTCAACATTTCGACAACGGGTTCGCTCGACGAGGTGCCGCCGTTCTTCTGCGAGCACGAGCGGTTTCTCATTCCGTTCGCGGATTCCCTCGCCGAGACGCTCTATCGCGAGCGCAACGCGCTCTTCCTTCAGCGCCACTACAATCCCGCCTATCCGATCGCCTCGATCCTCGAAGACCTGATCGCGTAGAATCGCGAGTTATGAGTGTTTCCGTCGGTTATCTGTGGTATAATATCCTCAAATGACCAGCCAGTGCGTCAGCGACGGGAAGAAGGTATCGCTCCTCGGTTACGGGGCGATGCGGCTTCCCACGGTCGACGGCGGACACTCCAATTCGTGGCAGAAGGAGGGCTACTCCAAGGACGGCATCGACCAGGAGCTTCTGAACGCGCAGGTCAAGACGATGCTGGACGGCGGGCTCAACTACTTCGACACGTCGCCAGCCTACTGCCGCGGCGAATCGGAGCGCCGGCTCGGCGAAGCGCTCGAGAAGAGCGGCTATCCGCGTGACAGCTACGTCATCGCGACGAAGCTGTCGAACTTCGCGCCGCAGCAGCAGTCCGCCGAGGCGAGCCGCAGGATGTTCGAGGATTCGCTCAAGTTCCTCCGGACGGACTACATCGACAACTACCTCCTCCATTCGGTCGGCGGCGGCGGTGTCGAGGCGTTCAACAAGCGCTTCGTCGAGAACGGGATGCTCGATTTCCTCCTGGAAGCCCGCAAGACGCGGCGGATCCGCAACCTCGGCTTCTCCTTCCACGGCGACAAGGCGACGTTCGACTGGTGCCTCGCGCAGCACGGGAAGTACCATTGGGATTTCGTGATGATCCAGATGAACTTCATCGACTGGAGGCATCCGGGCCGCGGCTCGTTGACCGCGGAGTACCAGTACACGGAGCTCGCGAAGCGCGGCATCCCCGTCGTGATCATGGAGCCGCTCCGCGGCGGAACGCTCGCGCGCTACAACCATGCGATCGCCCGTGAACTGACGCCGCTCGATCCCGGGGCGACGCAGGCGAAGTGGGCGTTCCGCTTCTGCGCGAGCCATCCGGCGGTGATGACCGTCATTTCCGGGATGACCCGGACGGAGCACATCGAGGAGGACCTCGCGATCTTTTCGCCGCTCAAGCCGTGCACGGACGACGAGTTCGCCGCGCTCGAACGCGCCGCGGAGGCGTTCCTCAAGTGCGGCACCGTGCCGTGCACGGACTGCAAGTACTGCATGCCGTGTCCGTACGGACTCGACATCCCCGCGCTTCTCCGCTTCCGCAACGATTTCCTGACGAAGGAGACCGGGCTTTCCGCGCGCGAGTTGCTCGCCGCCTACGCCAAGGCGGTGCCGGAAGAGCTGCGTCGCGCGGACCACTGCACGGGGTGCGGCCGCTGTCGTCCGCATTGTCCGCAGCAGATCGACATTCCGGACGAAATCGCGGCGATCGATCATGTCATCGACCTCCTGAAGGACGAGGAGGTGAAACGCAGATGTCACTGAAATCCGTCTTGAAGTTTCTCGCGGCGTGTGTCACGCTGACGGGTGCGATCGCCGCGTTCCTGGGCTTCGAGAACGTCATTCCGCATCTCCAGGGATTCCAGGCGTTGCTTTTCGGACTCTTCGGACTTCTCGCGTTCTTCGTCCTCGCCCTGGTTTCCGGACGGCTTTACTGCGAGGTGATGTGTCCGCTCGGCATTCTGCAGACGGTCGTGAACTGGATCTTCCATCCGAAAACCCACGTCCGTCGCGTCTGCACGCGGCTTCCGCAGACGCGGACGCAGCAGATCGTCCGCGGGGCGTTCGTCGTCGGGTTCTTCGCGCTTTGGGCCTGCGGCCTTACCGGGATCGCGGCGATGATCGAACCGTGGAGTCTCTTCGGCAAGGCGATGACCCTGTTCGTTCCCGGACTCGTCGTGTTCGTGACCGTTCTCGTTCTCGCCGCGGTCGGAAAGGGCCGCATCTGGTGCAATTGGGTTTGTCCGGTCGGGACCGTCTTCAGCCTCTGCCACCATTCGCTCTGCAAACACCAGGTCGGTCCCGGGTGCGGGAACTGTCGGAAGTGTCTTGGCGAGGCGGACGGGGAAAACGCGGAGAAAGCCGGCGAAGCGAAGGGTTCGGAAGACGGGCTCACCCGGCGCGAGACGCTGCAGGGCATCGGCGTGCTGGCGGCGGCCGAAGCGCTCGAGAAGACGACGGACGGCGGATACGCCGCGGTGACGCTTCCGGGCGTACCGAAACGGATGCGCCCCGTGTTGCCCCCGGGTGTCTGGTCCCTTGACCGTTTCCGCCGGCAGTGCGTCGGCTGCGGACTCTGCATCGCGAACTGTCCGGAGCACGTCCTGAAGCCCTCGGTGAAGCTGTCGTCGTTCGGACAGCCGGAGATGACCTTCCAGAAGGGGTACTGTCGGCTTTCCTGCAATTACAATTGCGGACACGTCTGTCCCACGGGCGCGATCGACTGGATTTCGCGCGTGTCGCGCAAGGACGTCCACATGGGCCGTGCGGTCTGGAACCGTGACCTCTGCGTGCGGACGGCGAAGGGCGAGACCTGCACGGCGTGCGTCCGGAAGTGTCCGGTGAAGGCGATCCACCTCGTCGAGGGATTTCCGGTCGTGGACGACACCGTCTGCATCGGTTGCGGCGCGTGCGAACACGTCTGTCCGTCGCGTCCGCTGCCGGCGATTTCCGTCGAAGGTTATGAGAATCCGCGCATCGTGTTCCCCATGCACGAGGCGGAGCTGGTCGCGGAGATGAAGTCCGTTCTGGCGGGCGGCGCCGCCGTGGTGGCGGCGAAGGACGGCGTCATCGTCGCGCAGGAGTCCGGACGCGGAGTCCGTCCGCTGATGACCCTCCTGGAGCGGGGCCGGCTTTCGGGGGCGCTCGTCGTGGACAAGGTGATCGGCCGCGCGGCCGCGGCGATCTGCGTCGCGGGCGGGGCGAAGAAGGTGCACGGACTGCTGATGAGCGAGGACGCGCGCGCGTTCCTGACGGCGCACGGTGTGGAGGCGAAAGCGGAGAAGCTCGTGCCGCGGATCCTCAATCGGGATCTGACCGACCGCTGTCCGATGGAGAAGGCGGTGGACGATTTGAACGAACCAACTGAAATGATCAACGCACTGAAAAGGGCAATGGAAAAATGAACGACATCACATTCGGACAGGCATGGACCTATGGCGGACCCCTCATGTGGGTGCTTACGGCGTTTTCGGTCGCGGCGCTCGCGCTGATGATCTACCTCTGGTATTCACAGCGCGAGGGCATCTGCGTGCCGGACGCGCTCGCGAAGATCAACGCGGCGAAGGACAAGGCCGCGGAAGGCGGACGCATCGCCGAGCGGCTGATGTCCCAGGTCGAGTGGCTCGCGGACATCGCGGCGATCGCCCCGCTCGTGGGACTGCTCGGCACGGTCCTCGGCATGTTCCAGGCGTTCGGCGGCATCGCGTCGGACGTTTCCGCCGGCGCGAAACCGGTCGTCCTCGCGCAGGGCGTGTCGCAGGCGATCGTCACGACGATCTTCGGACTCGTCGTCGCGATTCCGTCCCTCGTCGCGTTCGCGTTCTTCCGCCGGCGCTGCCAGCGTCGCATCGCCGAAATCGAGGAGCGGGCGTAACATGACCTTTCCGCGCAAGAAGTCGGGCGCTCCCGCGCTCGCGCTGACGTCGATGCTCGACGTCATCTTCCTGCTGCTGTGCTTCTTCGTCACGGTCAGCGTCTTCTCCCAGTGGGAGAGCGAGATCTCGATCAAACTCCCCTCCGCGAAGACGGGCGAGCAGCCCGAACGCCTCCCCGGCGAGATCATCGTCAACCTCGCGAAGGACGGCACGATCACCGTCAACTCGGCGAAGCTTTCGCTCGAGGACCTCGGCGCGCGCCTCGCGAAAGTCGCGAAGTTCTATCCCGGCCAGCCGGTGATCATCCGCGCCGACAAGGACGTGAAGTACGAGCCGCTGGTGAAGCTCATCGACACGTGCCGCGCGGCGGACATCTGGAACTTCTCGCTCGCGACCGAGGGGAACGGGGAATCGGGAGCGGAGAACGAGGAATGATCGGTGCGCTTCTCATTGCCGCGATCGCCGTGCTGCCGTCCGACCGGCTCGCGATGGCGGACCGCCTCTTCAACCGCGGCGAATACGCGGCGGCGCGAAGCGAATACGCGGCGCTCAAGGGCGAGGCGTCCATCGCCTCCGATGACCTCCTGTACCGCCTTGCGGAATGCGACCGCGCCACGGGCGCGAAAGCCGAGGCGCGTAAGGCGTACGGCGAGCTCCTGGACCGCTATCCGACGTCGAAGCACGCCGACCGCGCGCGGCTCATGCGCGCGCTCGCCGGAACCGACGCGGAGCGGTCCGCCGAGCTCAAGGTCCTCGATTCCGACCGCGTGCCGAACGACATCCGCGCCGCGGCGCTCTACTATCTCGGCTCCGCGGCGAACGATCCGGCCGCGCTCGAGAGGTCCGTCAAACTCAACCCGAAGGGCAAGTACGCGTCGTACGCCGACTTTCACCGCGCTTCGCTGCTGGTGAAGTCGCCCGACGCCGCCGCGCGCCGGAAGGGCGTAGAGCTCCTGCTGGGGCTCGCGTTCGGCAAGGACAAGACGTTCGCGGAGGAGGCGCTCTACCTCGCCGCCGTCCAGAGCTACAACGAAAAGCGGTACGGCGAAGCCGGATCGGTCTTCCGCCGTTACCTCAGGACTTATTCCGACGGGAAGCACGCGGCCGACGTGCGGACGATGTCCGCCTGGAGCGATTACCTCGCGGGGAAGTACGCGGACGCCGTGGCGCTTTGCGGCGACGGGAAGACGGACGACTTCGCCTACCTGAAGGCCGCCTGCGCCTACGCGAGCGGCGATAACGCCGCGGCGGAGAAGCTCTTCAAGGCCTATCTCGAGGACTATCCCCAGGGGAAGTACCGCGCGAACGCGGAACTGCCGTTGACGCGCATGGGGTTCGACGCCGCGGAGAAGAGCGGCGACACGTCCAAGGTCATCGAGAACGCCAAGCGCGCCTATTCGATCTCCAAACAGTCCGGCGACGCCTTGCGCCTCGCCTGGGCCTATGAGACCAGCGGCAAGACGGCGGAGGCCGAACAGCAGTATCTCGAGACGGCGAAGGCCTTTCCGAAGACGGATGACGCCGCCGAGGCGCTGTTCCGCAAGGCGATGATCGACGCGCGCGCGGGCAAGTGGTCCGCCTGCGATCTCGCGCTCACGGAGGCAATCGCGACCGGTAAGAACGCGAAGCGCGCCGCCGAGTCGCAGTACTGGCGCGGCATCGCGGCCCTGCAGCTCGGACACGAGGCGGAAGGCGCGAACCTCCTCAAGGAGGCGCTCGCGAAGGGGATTTCGCTGGACCAGTCGCGTGAGGCGCGGCTGGTGCTCGCCGACGTCGCGTATCGCGGCGGGCGGACCGAGGAGGCGAAGACGGAGTACGCGAAGCTCGTCAAGGAGGGCGCCTGCGAGCGGATGAACGCGGCGAAGACGCTGACGGTCGGAAAACTCCTGGACGGCGAAGAGGCGAAGATCTGCGCCCGCGCGCTGATTCTCTCCGATTCGGCGGAATGGCGTCAGGCGGGCTACGCCCTCCTGGGTTCGGTCGAGGAGAAGGCGAGCGCGTTCTCGGCGGCGATCGAGGCGTACCGTCAGGCGATGGCGGAGAAGGCGACCGTGTCCGATCTTTCCGCGGCGTCCCTGGCGCTCGGCAAACTCGAGGCGAAGTCCGGCGAGCATGATCTGGCCGAGGCGACGCTGCGCCGGGCGGTGGAGCTTAACGCGGCGGATGCGCGGGCGCGGGCGGAGGCCTATGTCGCGCTCGCCAAGAACGCCGAGGCGGCGGGACGCGTGAAGGACGCGGTGGCGTATGCGACCGTCATCGTGTCGCTGTTTTCGGACGAGGCGCTCTGCGCCGAGGCGAAGAAGGTGCTGGACGCGCATCCGGAGGGCGGGAAATGACGAAAGAGCGCAGACAGGATCTGGTGGTGCTGGCGATCGTCGTCTCCGTGGCGTTGCACGTGGGGCTGATGTTCTACGTCCGCGCGAAGGTGATGACGCATGTGGCGAACGACGGACTTCGGAACGCGAAACACGACGTGATGCGGATCCGCGACTATACGCCGCCGGACGATCCGGTCCGCATGGAACGGATCAAGGACATCATGGCCGTCAAGGACGCGCCGAAGGCGGAGGCGGAGGAGGCGCTGCTGCCGTCGACCGAGCAGCTTCCTGACGATGCGAAGCAGCATTTCGACGACAAGGCGCTCGCGCCCGAAGCGCCGTCCGCCGCGGAAGTGCAGAACCTCGCGGAAACGCCGGCCGAATTCGACGCGACGCCGCTGGAGCTCTCGAAGACCGCGCCCGATCCGCTGCCGACGGTCGAGTTCGCCGTGCCGGCGGGCCAGACCCTCACCGCGCCCGAGGCGTTGGCCGGACCGGACCTGAAGATGCCGGCGGCTTTCGGCGCGCCGGAGGTCAAGGTCGACGTTCCGGTGCTCGGCGGAGATCTCGCGGGTCGCGAACGGATGTCGTCCGTCGCCCGGGCGAAGGTTTCGTTCACGCCGTCCGTCGAGGTGTTCAAGGAAGTGGACGAGAAGATCGTCGAAGCCGAGAAGGCGGCCGTGCGCGAGCTCATGTCCGAAGACGAGACCGCGGAGCTCGAACCGTTCGTCAATATGGCGACGGTGAAGGCCGAGGACGCGGGTTGGACGTATTTCAAGATGATGGTGACGCCGCGGACCTCGCTGGCGGTGGTGCCGAAGGACGTCGTCATCCTGTTGGACGCGTCCGGATCCATCGGCTCCGACCGTCTGGTCAGCTGCCGTCTCGCGGCGAAGGGCATCCTCCGTTCCGCGCTCAACACCGGGGACCGGTTCAACCTCGTCGCGTTCCGCAACAGCTTCTCCTATGCGTTCAGGAGCTGGCAGGAGTGCAATACCGTGTCCTTCAACGCGGCGGACAAGTGGCTCTCGAGCCTGACGGCGCACGGACGGACCGACGTCTTCTCGACCATCCGTTCGGTCCTGACCCTGCCGCGCGATCCGACGCGTCCGCTGATCGCGCTCGTGGTGACGGACGGCGATGCGAACGCGGGCGTGAGCGACACGGCGCAGATACTCTCGAAGTTCACGGACCTGAACGACGGACTCGTCTCGGTCTACATGTACGGCGTCCGGAGCAGCGCCAACCGCGAGCTCATCGACGTCCTGACGCACGGCAACCGCGGCGAGAGCTTCATCCACGGCGGCTCGCGCTGGAAGGCGGGCGACGGGATCGATTCGCTTTCGACGCGCTTCCGCGATCCGGTCCTTTCCGACCTCCGGCTGGTCTTCACGACCGAGTCGCGTGTGACGGCGTATCCGCGGCTCTTGAAGAACCTGTACCGCGGCGACACGATCGAGGTGACCGGACGCGTGCCGCGCGGGGTGAACGAGGTGGCGTTTTCGCTGAAGGGCCTTCACGGGTCTGAGGTCTACGAGGGCTTTTTCAAAGTCGACCTTTCGAAGTGCGTGACCGATCCGTCCGTAGTGTCCGGCTGGGCCGAGGA
The DNA here is from genome assembly GCA_045599445.1 of Kiritimatiellia bacterium. Taxonomy (GTDB): domain Bacteria; phylum Verrucomicrobiota; class Kiritimatiellia; order RFP12; family UBA1067; genus UBA1067. The sequence continues at coordinate 7,766 of JAZRWB010000075.1, forward strand.
GCACGCCATCGATCTCAAGTTGAGATGACGGGAAGCGCGGTCGAGATCAGCGTCGTCATTCCGTGCTGGAACGTCAGCCCGTACTTGACGCGTTGCCTTGACAGCGTTTTCGCCGCGCTTCCCCGGTCCGCCGAGGTCCTGGCCGTCGACGACGGATCGACGGACGACACGCTGAAAATCCTCGAAGCGCGCGCGGCGTCCGATCCGCGCCTCCGCGTTCTCGCCGTTCCGCACCGCGGCGTTTCCGCCGCTCGCAACGCCGCGCTCGACGCCGCCGGCGGCCGGCTGGTGTTCTTCGTCGATCCGGACGACGTCGTCGAGGCGGATTACTTCACGGCGATGGCCTCCGCGCTCGATCGTGACGGCGCCGATGTCTGCGTCTGCGCCTATGCGGGTTCGGCGCTCAAGGGCGATTACCGTTTCCGGACGAACGCGGAGGTCCGCGCGGGTTATCTGCCGCGGGTCTTCGGATATTCCGACGGAGACGTGCGCGCCTGGTACGCCGGGCGTCCGCTCTTCGCCGGACGGGAGATGGCGGGCGTGTGGCGGATGGCGTTCCGGCGGGCCTTCCTCGAGGCGCGGCGCATTCGTTTCGACGAGCGCATCGAGCTTTACGAGGACGCGATGTTCGTTTCCGAATGCCTGCTTTCGGCGGCGTCGATGACCTGCGTGGACCGTCCGCTCTACCGGGTGACGGCGCGGGCGTCCGGCGCGATGCGCACGGTGCCGCGAGACGGCGCCAGGTTCTGCCGCAACAAGCTCGCGCTGCTCGCGAAGCGGCGGGAGCTCGACGCCCGCGAAGGCGGTGCGCTGGGTCCGCTCTATTCCGCCTCGTGCGTCTTCTCCGCGCTGGAGATACTCGCGTGCATACTGCGCCGTCGCGTCGCGTGGAGGGAGGGGCGCAGATGCCTCGCCGGTTACCTCGCCGATCCGTTCGTGCGCGCGTCGTTGCGGACCTTCCCCGTGTCCTGGAAACATCCGCTGCTCGCGACGGCGGTGCGTCTGTTGTGCTATACTATCGGGAGATGAAGATCGATTCACAGGAGTTCCTCGACCGGGTGGCGGGCGTCCTCGAAGTCCCGTCCGTGACGCCGGACTGCGATTTCCGCGCGGGTCCGCTCTGGGATTCGCTCACCGCCTTCGCCCTCCGGGTCATGATCGGACAGAAGTACGGCCGCACGCTGTCCGCGGCGGATCTCGAGTCCTGCCGGACGGTCGCGGATCTCATGAAGGCCGCGGGGGTGGACGCATGAAGCACCTGATCATCATCGGCGCGGGCGGATTCGGACGCGAGATGTTCGGCGCGGCGCGGGAATGCGTCGGCTTCGGCACGGACTTCGACGTCAAGGGCTTTCTCGACGCGAGATCCGACGCGCTCTCCGGCTTCTCCGGCTATCCGCCGGTCGTCGGCTCGCCCGATGGCTACGTGCCGCAGACGGACGACGTCTTCATTTCCGCGCTCGGTTCGATTCCCGCCCGGCGGCGCTGTGTCGCGGCGATCGAGGCGAAGGGCGGCGTGTTCGTCTCCCTCGTCCACAGGTCCGCCTTCGTCGGTCCGAACGTCACGATCGGCGCGGGTTCGTTTCTCGCGCCGCACGTTTCGCTTACGGCGGACGTCGCGGTCGGACGGCACGTTTCGGTCTTCCACTCGAGCTCGGTCGGTCACGATTCGCGGCTCGGCGACTGGTCCCACGTCTACGCCCAGTGCTCGCTCGGCGGCGGCGTGACGCTCGGAGAGGGCGCGGTCGTGTATCCGGGTTCCGTGGTCGTTCCGCGGCGGACGATCGGCGCGGGCGCGGTCGTGGGCGCGGGCAGTACGGTGTTCCTGGACGTGGAGCCGGGAGTGACGGTGCTCGGGAATCCCGCCGCGCCGCTCGAATGATCTTCAAAGGAAAGGTTCATAGAAATGGCAAACGCAATCGTCGGTATCGTGATGGGCAGTGATTCGGACTGGCCGCTGGTGAAGAAGGCCTGCGACACGCTCGATAAGTTCGGCGTCGGTTACGAGACGCGCGTCATCTCCGCGCACCGTACGCCCGAAGTCGCGATCGAATACTCCAAGACCGCCGAGGAACGCGGACTCAAGGTCATCATCGCCGCGGCGGGCGGCGCGGCGCATCTCGGCGGCGTGCTCGCGGCGGCGACCGTCCTTCCGGTGATCGGCATTCCGGTCGCGGGCGGGGCCCTGAACGGACTCGACGCCCTCTACGCGACGGTCCAGATGCCGTCCGGCGTTCCGGTCGCGACCGTCGCGTGCGGCTCGGCCGGTCCGACGAACGCGGCGCTCCTCGCCATCCAGATCCTCGGCACGGCCGATGCGGACCTCCGCGCGAAATTCCACGCGCACAAGGAGGAGCTCAAGGCCAAGGTCGCCGTGGCGAACGAGAAGATCCACCAGGCATGAAGGCTGCGCTTGTTACGGGCGGGGCGGGATTCCTCGGACGTCATCTCTGCCAGCGGCTGCTGGCGGACGGGTTCAAGGTCACGGCCCTGGACAACCTCTATACGGGGACGAAGGACAACATCGCGGAGTTCGCGTCCGATCCCGACTTCACGTTCGTCGAAGGCGACGTGACGGAGATCGGTGCGGAGGACGCGCGTCTGGCGGGTCCGTTCGACGAGATCTACAACCTGGCGTGCCCGGCGAGCCCGATCCATTACCAGCGGTGTCCGATCGCGTCCACCAAGACCTCCGTTTTCGGAGTCCTCCTCTGTCTGGAACTCGCGATGCGGGACGGCGCGAAGCTGCTTCACTGCTCGACGAGCGAGATCTACGGTGACGCGCTGGTGCATCCGCAGGAGGAGCATTACTGGGGCAACGTCAACACGATCGGGATCCGCAGCTGCTACGACGAAGGCAAGCGCGTGGCGGAGACGCTGATCGCGGACCACATCCGCGTCCACGACGTCGACGCGCGCATGGTGCGCATCTTCAACACGTACGGACCCTACATGCATCCGCAGGACGGACGCGTGATCTCGAATTTCATCATGCAGGCCCTCCGTGACGAGGACATCACGATCTACGGCACGGGTTCGCAGACGCGCTCGTTCCAGTACTGCGAGGATCTGATCAACGCCTTCCGCAGGTACATGGAGCTGCCGAAGGAGACGGTGCGCGCGTTCGCCGCGAAGCACGCGCTTGGCGCGCCCGTCATCAACACCGGCAATCCCGGCGAATACACGATCCGCGAGCTCGCGGAGCTGACGCTCAGGATGATGCCGGAGTCCAGGTCGAAGCTGGTGACGCGTCCCCTGCCGGGCGACGATCCGAAGCAGCGGCGTCCGGACATCACGCTCGCGAAGGAGCTGCTCGGCTGGGAACCGCGCATTCCGCTCGTCGAGGGCCTCGCCCGGACGATCGATTATTTCAGGAAGCGCGGGGCATGAGGTCCGTCCCGAGGTCCGCGGCGTTGCTTTTGCTGGCGATTTGCGCCTGTCGGAGCGCGCAGGACTATCGGGAGGAGGCCGATCGCACCGAGGAACTCTACCTGTCCGCCTATCAGCGTCAGGTGACGGGGCGGACCGAGGCGATCGAGATCGAAACCGCGGCGGACACGTTGCGCCGGCGGCTCATGCTCGATCAGAACCTGCTGGCGAACGATCCGGCGTCGTTCGGCATCCGCGACCTGCCGACCAACCGTTACTGGAACGCGGAGGAGCGGTTGCTGCCGGGCGGGGAGGATCCGTCCCTCGCCGTGTGGCAGGGCGGTACGAACGCGTTGGAGATCGGACTCATCGACGCGGTCCGCATCGCGGCGTGCAATTCGCGCGAATACCGGAGCCGGAAGGAATCGCTTTTCCAGGCGGCCCTCGCGATGGATCTTGCGGACGACACGTTCCGGACCATCTTCAACGGCGTGTTGTCGTCCAACATGGGCGTGTATCGCGACGGGAACGAGCGGGACGCCGTCGCGAACCACGCCGTGAGCCACGACGAGGCGGTGAATCTCGGCGCGACGCGGAAGTTCCGTAACGGCGTGCGCATCACCGGTTCGATCATGGCGAATCTCGCGGGCATGCTCACGGGCAACCGGCGGACGGCGTGGGGCTCTTCCGCGGATCTGAGCGTGTCGATTCCGCTCCTGCGCGGCGCCGGCGAGTTCGTCAACACCGAGCCCCTGACGCAGGCGGAGCGGAACTTCGTCTACCACGTGCGGGACTTCGAACAGTACAAGCGGTCGTTCATCTGCCAGATCGAGAGCGCCTATCTCGCGCTTGTGCTCGCGAAGCGCCAGCAGCAGAACCAGGACGAGGCGTTCCGCCGCGTGATCCGCTCCACGCGCCGTTCCTACCGGATGGCCGAGGCGAGCCGCATGTCGCAATCCCAGTTCGAGCAGGCGCATCAGAGCGAACTGTCGTCGAAGGCGAGCTGGATCGCCTCCTGCCAGAGTTACGAGGCGTCGAAGGACTCGTTCAAGATGACGCTCGGGCTGCCGCCGGACGCCCGCATCGAGCCGCGCGAAAGCGATCTCGCGGAACTCGAGAAGTACGTCGGCCGTTACGCGCAGCTCGAGCTCGGTCCGTATGACATGGGCGGAGAGAATCCGAACGAGATCACCCTCCAGCAGCCGGATTCCGTCGATGTCGGCGACTTGAAGCGCCGGACCGACGTGGCGATCGCGCTGGCGTTTTCCAACCGCCTCGATTTCGTCTCGTGCCGGGACCGCGTCGAGGACGCGCAGCGCGCGCTGCTCGTCGCCGAGGACAACCTCCGGGCGGAGGTGACGTTCGGAGCGTCCGTTTCGGGGTTCGCGGACACGGTCGGTCCGCAGTCGCGCCGCGAAGGCGTCGACCACGGCAGGCTCCATCCGCGGGACTGGACGGCGTCGCCGCTGCTCACGGTGGATCTGCCGATCGAACGTCGGGCCGAGCGCAACGCCTATCGCGCCGCGCTGATCGAGATGGAGGCCGCGGTCCGCGCCTACCAGGGTGAGGAGGACGCGCTCAAGGAGACCGTCCGTTCGGCGATGCGTTCGATGAACCAGACGAAGGACAATCTCCAGATCCAGTTCATCGCGATGAACCTGGCCGAACGCCGCGTCCGCAACCAGGAGATCCTGCTGCAGGCGGGTCGGGCGGACATGACGGTCATGCTCGAGGCGCAGGATTCGCTCGTCCAGGCGAAGAACTCGCTCTATTCGGCGATGATCAGCTACAAGAACCAGGAACTGGCGCTGCAACGCGATCTCGGGCTGCTCGACGTGTCGGTGAACGGAACCTGGCGGGAGGCCGACCTCGTGTCGCTCGGCGTCCTGCCGGTGCCCAGGCCGGCGGCGAAGGACGCGGACGGGAATCGGGATACGACGGGGGAGACATGAAGAAGAGATACATGGCAATCGGCGTCGGCATCGCGGCGGCGGCGGCAGCCGTCCTGTTCGGACGCGGCAAGGCGCCTTCGGGCGAGACGGCGACGCTCTACGCGACCGTCCAGGAAGGACCGCTCGTCATCAACGTGGAGGAGTACGGGGAGATCGTGCCGAGCGAGCAGATCACGCTGAAGAGCGAGGTGCAGGGCCGCACGTCGATCATCTCCCTCGTGCCGGAAGGCAGGATCGTCGAGAAGGGCGAGGTCCTCATCCAGCTCGACGTGTCGGCGAAGATCGACGAGAAGGACAGCCAGGAGATCACGCTCCGCAACGCCGAGAGCGCGCTGGAGGTCGCGACGGCGGCGTTGGAAATCCAACGTAACCAGTCCGCCTCCGACATCGAGATCGCCGAGCAGAACTACATGTTCGCGAAGGAGGATCTCGACAAGTACGAGAACGGCGAGTATCCGACGAAGCTCATCGCCCAGAAGGGCCAGCTCGCGATCAGCGAGCAGCAGGTGAAGCAGGCGAAGGACAAGTACGAGTGGTCGAAGAAGCTCTTCGCCGAGGACTTCATCTCCGAGACCGAACTCGAGGGCGACGAGTTGAGCTGGAAGTCGAGTCAGCTGTCGTTCGAGTCCGCGAAGCGCGAGCTCGAGCTGCTCGAGACGTTCACGCACCGGCGCGAGCTCGCGAAGTACCGCAGCGACGTCAAGCAGATGGGCATGGCCCTCGAGCGGACGCGCAAGAGCGCGGCCTCGGCGATCGCCCAGGCCGAGAGCAACCTCCGCGCCCGCGAGAGCGAGTTCCGCAAGCAGCAGCAGCGCTACGAGAAGATCACCAACCAGATCGAACTGGCGACGATCCGCGCGCCGCGCGCCGGTCAGGTCGTGTACGCGACTTCGCGCATGGGCCGTGAACCGCTGCAGGAGGGGCAGGAGGTGTGGGAGCGTCAGGAACTGATCGTCCTGCCGACGGCCGAGAGCTTCGCCGCGAAGGTCAACATCCACGAAGCGAGCCTGAAGTCGATTTCGACCGGTATGCCGGTGCGCGTGCGGTGCGACGCGCTTCCGGACCGCGTTTTCGCCGGTGTCGTCGAGAAGATCGCGCCGATGCCCGACAACGAGCGCAAGTGGATGAATCCGGACCTCAAGGAGTATCCGACGCGCGTGCTGATCCCCGACGGACAGGGCGAGCTCCGCAACGGCATGGGCTGCAAGGCCGAGATCATCGTCGCCCAGTACGACAACGTGCTCTACGTGCCGGTGCAGTGCGTCGTCCGCGTCGCGGGCGAATCGTACGTCTGGGTCAAGGGGGCGGTCGGCGACGAGCGCCGCAAGGTCGTGACCGGACTTGATAACAGCCGGTTCGTCCGCATCATTTCCGGACTTTCGGCCCGCGAGGAGGTTTCGCTTTCGCCGCCGCTCGGAGAGTCCGTCGCGGACGAAGACCTGAAGACGGTTCCGGAGACGGCGGAAACCAAATGAACGGAACGCCCTACGCCATCGAGATCGAAAACCTCACCAAGGTCTATGACATGGGTGCGGAGAGGGTCCATGCCCTCAAGGGCGTTTCGGTGAAGGTCGAGCAGGGCGGTTTCTGGGCGATCATGGGCCACTCCGGCTCGGGCAAGTCGACGATGCTCCAGATCCTCGGCTGCCTCGACCGGCCGACTTCGGGGAACTACCTGCTGAACGGACGGGAGGTGTCGCGCCTCGGCGACGACGAGCTGTCGGACGTCCGCCTCAAGTATCTCGGCTTCGTCTTCCAGAGCTTCAACCTCATCCCCCAGCTGACCGTCGCCGAGAACATCGCGCTGCCGCTCTACTATCAGGGCGTCGATGACGCGAAGAGCCGCCGCATCGCCGTGGAGTACGCCGAGTACGTCGGGCTCGCCGACCGGCTCGGTCACCGGCCGAACCAGCTTTCGGGCGGACAGCAGCAGCTCGTCGCGATCGCCCGTGCGCTCGCGACCGACCCGGTCGTGATCCTCGCCGACGAACCGACCGGCAATCTCGACACCGCGATGAGCGTCGAGATCATGAACCTCTTCACCGACCTCCACAAGCGGGGCAAGACCATCGTGATGGTCACGCACGAGGACGATATCGCGGCCTACGCCGAGCACCGGCTGGTGATGTGCGACGGGCTCGTCAAGGAGGTCCGATGAGCCTGCCCCTCGCGAGACTCCGGCGCGACTTTTCGCTCGGCGTGAAGAACCTCCTCCTTCACAAGCTGCGGAGCTTCCTCACGATGCTCGGGCTCGTGTTCGGCGTCGGAAGCGTCATCGCCATGCTCGCCATCGGCGAGGGCGCCTCGCGCGAGGCCCTCGAACGCATCCGCAAGCTCGGCAGTCACAACGTCATGATCCTGTCGAAGAAGCCGCCCGAGCGTCCGAACACGCAGCAGAAGACGGCGTGGCTGTCGATCTACGGACTGCTGTACGCCGATGCGGACCGCATCGCCCGGACGATTCCGTCCGTCGGCAAGGTCGTCGCGTTCAAGTCGCTCGTCAAACCCGCGCGCTATCATGAACGCGCCGAGGATCTGCGGGTCATCTGCACGACGCACGAATGGTTCGAACTCGTCAAGCGCGAGGTCATCGCCGGTCGGGTCATGACGGCCGACGATATCCGCGATTTCGCGTCCGTCGCCGTCCTGACCGAATGGGGCGCGCGCAAGATCCTCGCCAACGAACACGCGCTCGGGGAGACGCTGACGATCGACGGCAACACCTACCGCGTCATCGGCATCGTCAAGAGCGAAGACGGCGATACCGAGGCGTCCGACACGCCCGACCGGCGTTCGGACGTCTATATTCCGCTCGCGTCCGCCCGCCAGCGTTACGGCGACGTCTTCTTCCGCCGCACGAACGGCGCGTTCATCCGCGAGAAGGTCGAGCTCCACGGCATCATCGCTAACGTCCGCGAGGAGAAGGACGTCGAGCCGACCGCCAAGGCGATCGAACGCGTGCTCGCGACTTCGCACAAGCAGAAGGACTACGCCATCAACGTGCCGCTGCAGCTCCTGCGCCAGGCCGAAGCGACGAAGCGGACGTTTTCGATCGTGCTCGGCGCGATCGCCGGCATCTCCCTGCTGGTGGGCGGCATCGGCATCATGAACATCATGCTCGCGTCCGTCACGGAGCGGACGCGCGAAATCGGCATCCGCCGGGCCATCGGCGCGCGGCGCGGACAGATCGTCACGCAGTTCCTCATCGAGGCGCTCGTGCTGTCCGTCTTCGGCGGCGCGGTCGGCATGGCCCTCGGAGTCGCCATACCTTCCGTCGTCACGCTGATCGCCGGCATGCCCACCGTCGTCACGCCCTGGAGCCTCGTGCTGTCGTTCGGCATCTCCGTCGGCATCGGCATCGGGTTCGGCATCTATCCCGCGCTCCGCGCCTCCCGGCTCGATCCCATCATCGCGCTGCGCTACGAATAGCGGATTTGCTATAATATCCCCAAGCACAAAGGAGTCCAACATGAAAGACCTCAAGGAAGCCTACAAGACGATCGAGGCGGACCACTTCGCCCCGAAAATGGAAATCTCGTTCATCGACGGCGCGCAGCGTCAGACGTTCCAGTACGAGAAGGTGACGTGGAACATCGGCGGCGAGGAGAAGGGTCTCCGCTACGGCGAGAACCCGGGTCAGGAGGCCGCGCTCTACAAGCTCGTGAACGGCAACCTCGTGCTCGGCGACGTCGAGATGCTCCAGGCGGGCCAGTACCTCGCCTCGATCCCCGAGCTCCTCCAGAGCGGCAAGCATCCGGGCAAGACGAACGTGACGGATACGGACAACGCGCTCAACATCCTCCGGTATCTCATGGACAAGCCGTGCGCCGTCATCGTCAAGCACAACAACCCCTGCGGTGTCGCGACCGGCTCGACCCTCGCCGAGGCGTACTTCCGCGCGAACAAGGCGGACCGTCTCGCGGCCTTCGGCGGCGCGATCGCGCTGAACCGCGAGTGCGACCTGGAGACGGCGAAGCTCATCGTCGAGAACTACGCCGAGGTCGTCGTGGCTCCCGACTTCAAGCCGGGCGTGATGGATCTCTTCGCGACCAAGAAGAACCTCCGCGTCTTCCGCATCCGCAACATGCAGCGTCTCACCGATTTCGTCGCGAAGCACGTGATCGACTTCAAGTCCCTCATTGACGGCGGCATCGTCGCGCAGACCTCGTTCAGCGCGAACGCCCGCAAGCCCGAGGACTTCATGCCGGCCTACTGCAACCGCAAGATAAAGGTGAAGGTTGAAGGTGGAGGTGAAGAGATTCGGTGGGAAGAGCATAAGATCAACCGCCTTCCGACCGCGAAGGAATACGAGGACCTCGTGTTCGGCTGGCTCGTCGAAGCGGGCGTCACCTCGAATTCGGTCCTCTACGTGAAGGACGGCACCACGGTCGGCATCGGCACGGGCGAACAGGACCGCGTCGGCGTCGCCGAGATCGCGCGAGACAAGGCGTACACGAAGCACGCGGACTGGATCGCCTGGGAGAAGTACCAGAAGCCCTACAACGACCTCCGCCTCGTCTTCGGCGAAGAGGACGGAGCGAAGAAGCAGGCCGAGATCATGGAGCAGACGAAGTCCGAGAAGGGCGGGCTCCCCGGCTGCGCGATGGTCTCCGACGCGTTCTTCCCGTTCCGTGACGGACTCGAGGTCGGCCTCCGCGAAGGCATCACCTCGTGCGTCCAGCCCGGCGGTGCGATCCGCGACTGGGACGTGATCGACTGCGCCAATGACGCGGGCATCGCGATGGTGTTCACGGGTCAGCGCTCGTTCCGCCATTGATGAAGACGCTCGCGAGAGCGTTCGTGATCCTCGCGCTGGCCTTCAGCGCGGGGATCTGCGTTTTCTGCGGACGCCGCGGCGTTACGACGGGGATTTACGATCTCCTGAAGGGTGGGAAGCCGTCGCACCTCACCGAGCTGGCGTACAAGACCTCGGGACAGGTCCGCATCCTCTGCGATGACGCGCTGTCCGCGCAGGAGTGCCGCGCCGTCGCGCCGCTGAAGGATCCGCCCGATCCGCAGGAGCTGTTCGAACTCGTCCGTACCCACGGCAAGGGCCTTCTGGGTCCGCGTCAGCGCGCGCTGCTGGAACAGGGCGAGACCAACCGGATCGCGAGGAGCGCGATGCGCCGCGACTATTCCGGGATCGGACTCTTCCCGAAGGCGGATGATCCGTACTATTTCCTGAACGACTTCGTGATGGAGCTGAAGACGCTGCAGCCGAAGCTCGGCGAGGGACAGGTCCTGCTGATCGGCGAACTCGATCCCGAAGCTGATGCCGCGGCGATCTGCCGTCTGCTGGAAATCGCGCGCGCGAATCCCAAGGTCCATCTCTCCGGCGCGCCGTTCCATACGTATCTGGCGACGGCGGCCTCCAAACGCGAGATCAACCTGTTGGGCGGCGTTTCCCTCGTAGCCGTCTTCGTTCTCGGATTCCTCCTCTTCCGGAACGTCCGCTTCATTCTTCCGACGGCGCTCACGCTGGGCGCGGGATTCCTCGCCGGATCCGGCGCGGTGATGCTGCTGTCGCTCGTCTTCGGACGTCCCCACGCGCTGACGTTCCTGTTCGGGACGACGCTGATCGGACTCGGCGTGGACTATTGCTACCACGGACTCGCCGCCTCGGCCGATGCGGCGGCGCGTCCCGTGTTCATCCGTAATCTCACCAGCGCGCTCGCGACGACCTGTCTCGCGTTCGTGCCGCTGCTCTTCTCGTCCCTCTCCATCCTCTGGCAGATGGCCGCGTTCATCATCGCGGGACTCGTCGCCGTGTATCTGATCGTCATCCTATGGTTCGGAAAATCCAGATAATCGCCTTCGTCCTGGCGTGTGCGGGTCTTTTCCGGATTCAGTTCGGAAACGACATCTCGCGTTTCCATCGGATGGATCCGCTCCTGGCCGACGGGGAGAAGGCGGTCGCCGCGGCGTTTGGCGAAAACGGCACGCGTTTCGCGGTCGTCGATCTCCGGCGGTGGCAGGAGGAGAACGCCGCGCTCAAGGCGAAGATGGGCGTCGAGATTCCCGGAGAGTTTCTGGAGGCGTCCGATCTGCCGGACGCGATGACACTGCACCTTCCCTGGTACGACGCGGTGATCCTGCCGGCCGCGTTCGGCACGGATCCGATCGATCTCCGGCAGGAGTTGACGGACCTCTTCGACCGCTACGCGAAGGAGTCGTATCGATTGCTTGCCGAGTCGTTCGCCGTTCTTCTCGTGCTGCTGGTCCTGATCTTCCGCAAGCGGTTCTTCTCGTTTGTCGCGCCGATCGCCGCGGCGGTCCTGGCGACGGCCGGAATGCTCGGATGGATCGGCGAGCCGGTTAATTTCTTCCAGCTCCTTTGCTTCTTCGTCCTCGTTGGGCTCGGCATCGATTACACGATCTTCCACAAATCCGTCCGCCGTTCCGACACCTCCCGCGTCGTGCTCTTCAGCTTCCTGACGTCACTAGTCGGATTCGGCATGCTGGCCTTCACCAGCTTCCAGGTCACGCGTTCAATGGGCACCACCCTTGGCTTTGGGTTGCTATTTGCATATTTATTCTCACTTTCTCCTGAAAAACCGCAAGTCGATCGGGGCCTGTCCCCAAAAGGTTGGGCGGAACAGAAAGAGCAGTCCGCCGGAAAAATACGAATCTATCTTTTGTGGCTGATCTACCGCTATCTCGGTAAATCAGTCGCCAAAATCGTCACTTTTTTTGTTGTTCTTTTCGTTTATCCTTTTGCCGCGGCGGGACGTGACGCGCTTCGCGCTAACCTGGAAAAGCTGGGGACAGGACCCAATAAGAGTAAAGGAAAAACGAGCATATTCCGCATTTTTCTCAACTTTGCGTGGTCGCTGCTGGATAAGCTGGATGCTTGTACGCTGAAGAAGAATCTGCCGAAGATGTCCGTTTCGGGTGATACGGACTGGATGCAGGGCGGCTGTTTTCTCCTGTCGACGCATATCGGCTGCATTGAAGTTCTTCCGGCCTTGCGGATGCAGAAGCAAATGATTTCCACCGCCACCTCGACCTCGATCTCCACCTCGACCTCTATCTCCCCTAAGGTCCACGCCTTCCAGCAGATGGGACATGACGCGTTGTATACGGAACTCTTCACGCGTCATTTGGATCCGGAGCAGCTGACCTTGCATGCGGTGGAGGACATCGGGGTGGAGACGGCGGTGGAGATGAAGGAGGCGGTCGAGCGCGGCGAAATCGTGCTGATGGCGGGGGACAGGCTTTCGGCACAGACGCCGAAAGCAGATAATAGGTTACAGGGAATAGAGAATAGGTCGCGGGAGTTCGTGCGTCCGCTCTTCGGACGCGACTGCCGGTGGCCGAAGGGCGTGTTCCGTTTCGCGAAGCTGATGGAGTGTCCGGTCTATGCGATCACCTGCGTCAGGACCGGGTGGAACGCGTACGAGGCGCGCGCGAAGCTTCTGGGCGGCGATCTGCTGGACGACTACATCGCCTTTTTGGAATCGGAGGTCCGTCGTCACCCTGAACAATGGTATCAATTTTACCGGTTTTTTGATATACTATAAGCTCACATTTCAACATAGGATGGAACATGGGACAACTGGAAGAATCATCGGAACTGACGCTTGATTTCACCAAGCTGGAGAAGGTCGGCAAACAGGTTTCCGCGACCCGCGAATCGGGTGCGGCGAATTGCGATCCCGGAGTGATTCCGGTCGCGGTGCAGAACGCGGACACGAAGGAAGTGATCCTCGTCGCGTACACGAACGAGTTCGCGATGAAGGAGTCGTTCGCGAAGAGGAAGCTCATCCTCTGGTCCACGAGCCGCAACAAGCTCTGGTTCAAGGGCGAGACTTCGGGCGAGATGTTCGATCTGCTCGAGGCGTACGTCAACTGCGAGCAGAATTCGCTTCTCTACATCGTGCGTCCCTGCCGCGGCGGCATCTGCCACACGAAGAACCAGGCGGGCGCTCCGCGCAACTGCTATTACCGCAAGATCGACTTCGAGACGCTCAAGCTCACGTTCGTCGATCCGTAAAGGCGGACAGCGGATTTTCAGATCTTAACAGTAAAGGAATAAAAAATGGATGTAATACTTCAGGGTCTGGTGCTGATGGGTTTCGGCATGGGCTTCGTTTTCGCGTTTCTCGCGCTCCTGATCGTCGTCACGAAGGTTTCGATGAAGGGCGTCGCGAAGTTCGATTCGATCATACCCCAGGAGGCGCCGAAGAAGAAGCCGGCGGCGAAGGCGGCGAATGACGATGCGGACATCGCGCTCGCGTTCGCGGTGGCGCTCGGGTAATCAATTTAAAATTCATAAGGGAAAATAAAAATGGCCAAGAAAAACGTCAAGTTCATGCTCACTGCGTTCCGTGACGGGTTCCAGTCCGTCGTCGGTGCGCGCGTTCTCTCCAAGGACTTCCTCCCCTGCGTCGAAGAGGCGTATGCGGCGGGTGTCCGCTGGTTCGAAGCGGGTGGCGGCGCGCGTTTCCAGAGCTGCTACTTCTACTGCCAGGAAGACGCGTTCGACGTGATGGACAAGTTCCGCAAGGCCGCTCCCGAAGCGGACCTTCAGACGCTTTCGCGCGGCGTGAACGTCGTCGGTCTCGAGTCGCAGAGCTCCGATATGATCAAGCTTCACGCGCAGATGTTCAAGAAGCACGGCATGAGCTCGATCCGCAACTTCGACGCGCTCAACGACGTCAACAACCTCAAGTGGTCCGGCCAGTGCATCCACGACGCGGGCCTCAAGCACGAGGTGGTCGTGACGATGATGGGCCTGCCGCCCGGGATCGACAACAAGGGGACGCACACGCCGGAGTTCTACCGCGACACCCTGAAGAAGATCATGGACGCGGGGATTCCCTTCGACCGCGTGGCGTTCAAGGACGCGTCCGGCACTTCGACGCCGACCACCGTCTACAACACGATGAAGCTCTGCCGTCAGCTCCTCGGCAAGGACGTGCACATCCAGTTCCACTCGCATGAGCCGGCCGGCAACGGCGTCGCGTGCTATCTCGCGGCGCTCAAGGGCGGCGCGGACGGTCTGGACCTCTCGATGGCCCCGATGTCCGGCGGTACCTGCCAGCCCGATATCATCACGATGTGGCACTGCCTCGACGGCGATCCCGACTTCGGCTTCGACTTCGACATCAACAAGATCAAGAAGGCCGAGGACTCCTTCAAGAACGCGATGAAGAAGTACTTCCTCCCGCCGGAAGCCATGAACGTCAATCCGCAGATCGTCTGGTCGCCGATGCCCGGCGGTGCGCTCACCGCGAACACCCAGATGCTTCGCGACAACAACATGATGGACAAGTACGACGACATGATCGCCGAAATGTACGACTGCGTGCGGCTCGGCGGTTTCGGTACATCCGTTACCCCGGTTTCGCAGTTCTACGCCCAGCAGGCGATTCAGAACGTCATGTTCGGCAAGTTCAAGAAGTTCGCGCCGGGCTACGCGAAGATGGTTCTTGGATACTTCGGCAAGACTCCCGTTCCGCCGGATCCGGAAATCGTCAAGAAGGCGAGCGAGTTCATGGCGTCGAGCGATCTCAATAAGGCGTATTCGACTCCCACGACCAAGACCGTGCTCGAGATGAACGACGCCGATCCCAAGAAGGGCGGCAAGGTCGCGAAGAAGATGCTCGAGGACGCGGGGCTTCCGATTACCGACGAGAATATCTTCATCGCCGCGAGCTGCAAGGAGAAGGGCATTCTCTTCCTCAAGGATCCTTCCAAGGCGCCGATGGGCTGCCGTTTCGCGGAGGATGCACCCAAGGTCGGCGGATCGAAGGACGGCGTTACCGTCACGATCGGCGGCAAGGCCTACGGCGTCAAGATCACCGGCGAGGGCAAGGCGCTCGTCAACGGCAAGGAAGTCGCGTTCAAGTCCGAAGCCGGCCTGAAGGCCGCTCCGGCGGCGGCCGCCGCGCCTGCCGGCGGACAGGAAGTCAAGGCGCCGGTGCCGGGTACGGTTCTGCGCGTTACCGCCTCGAACGGTCAGAAAGTCGCCAAGGGCGACGAGATTCTCGTCATGGACGTCATGAAGATGGAGACTCCGGTCGCCGCGCCTTGCGACGGCACGGTTACCGTCACAGTCAACGCGACCGACAAGGTCGCGACTGGCGATACGCTCGCGGTCATCGCGTAAACGAGGTTGACGAAGATGAAAAAACTTCTGATGGCAATTGTTCTCGTGGCGGGCGTGGCAACGTCCTTCGCGAGCGACTGCGGCGAAAAGGCGCCGTGGAAAACGACGTTCGACAAGGCGGCGGGTCTCCGTAACGACACGGGAATCGCGGGCTTTATGGCGAAGAGCGCGCCCGCCTATTTGACCGGCGAGTTCGACGAGGCGGATCGTCCGGCGAAGAAACCCTTCGCGGCCAACCGCAACGGATATTACGACGGCAAGGGCGAGTGGCACGGCGGCTACTTCGACGACGTCGGTAACTTCGTCGCCGGTCACGAGGTCAAGGTTTTGGGCGGGCTTCCCTACGGCATCGGCCAGCTCATCATGATTCCGATTTGCCTCGTCCTTCTGTATCTCGCGATTGTGAAGGGCTTCGAGCCGCTACTGCTCTTGCCGATCGGTTTCGGCGGACTTTTGGCGAACTGCCCGCTCGCCGGCGTTACCGCGCCCGCGATGATGCACGACGGAGTCATTACCTTCCTCGCGAGCGGAGTTCCGGTAATGACGGGCGGAATCGTCGAACCCGGCGGCTTCCTCCACTACTTCTTCAAGTTCGGCATCGATACGGGAGTATTCCCGATCATGATTTTCATGGGCGTCGGCGCGATGACCGACTTCGGTCCCTTGATCGCGAACCCGAAGAGCGCGCTTTTGGGCGCGGCCGCGCAGTTCGGCATCTTCTTCGCGCTTTTCGGCGCGCTCGGACTCGCCGCGATCTTCGGCAACGACTTCTTCGGTTGCAATCCGATTTCGGCGGCGGCCTCGATCGGCATCATCGGCGGCGCGGACGGCCCGACGGCGATTTGGCTCACTTCGCGTCTCGCCCCGAATCTCTTGGGCGCGATTGCGGTCGCGGCGTATAGCTATATGGCGCTCGTGCCGATCATCCAGCCGCCGATTATGAAGGCGCTCACTACCGCGTCCGAGCGTGCGATCAAGATGCCGCAGCTTCGCGAGGTCAAGAAGATCGAGAAGATCTGCTTCCCGCTGATCGTGCTTCTTCTTTGCGCGATTCTCCTGCCGTCGGCGGTGCCGCTCATCGGCGCGTTGATGCTCGGCAATCTCGCGAAGGAAGTCGGGCCTTCGGTTTCGCGCATCGCCGATACGATGTCGAACGCGCTCATCAACATCGTCACCATCATGCTCGGCCTTTCGGTCGGCTCGAAGCTCGCTTGCGAGAAGTTCCTTTCGGGAACGACGCTCGCGATTCTGGCGCTTGGGCTTTGCGCGTTCTGCGTGGGCACGGCGGGCGGCGTTTTGATGGCGAAGCTCATGAACGTCTTCTCGTCGAAGGACAACAAGGTGAATCCGCTCATCGGCTCGGCCGGCGTTTCGGCGGTGCCGATGGCGGCGCGCGTCTCCAACAAGGTTTCGCTTTCCGAGAATCCGACGAACTTCATTCTCATGCAGGCGATGGGTCCGAACGTCTCGGGCGTCATCGGTTCGGCGGTCGTCGCCGGCATCCTCTACACGCTTTGCCGCTGAAGATGCCGGAATACCCGATTGGCAGAATCGTATTCGGAAGCGGCGCGTCGATTGACGCGGCGTATTCCGCTTTTCGCGATCAGCCGATCGACGAGACGCGACTTGCCGAGGGCGAGGCGTTTCCCGCGCGTCGGCGGACGATTGCGAGCGAGGCGCCGATTGCGGGCATCGGAACTTTTTGCGGTCGCGCCAAGCAGACGTTGACCTTCGCGCCGAGCGAAAAGCCGGGTTGGTGGATTCGGCGCATGGACCAGCCCGAGCAGCTCGACACCGCAGTCGATATTTCGAATCTCTGGACGAGCGCGCAAAATCTCGTTTTGCGGAGCGGCTCGCCCCACAATTACCTCAGAATGGTGGAGCACATCATCGCGCTCAAGTGCGGGCTCGGAGTGGACGACGTTCTTTTGAAGGTCAACAGCGGCGATCCGCCGCTTTTCGACCAGTCGTCGCTGCCGCTCGTGAAGGCGATGGAACACGCGAAGATCGTCGAACGCGAGGCGGACGCCGCTTACGTTACGGTCAAGGAGCCGGTGGCGTTCGGCGGCGGAAGGGGAGATTTCCTCTTGTTCCTGCCGGCGGAGAAGGGCGAACGCAAGCTGCGCATCGACTGCGCGATTTCGTGGAATACGATAATCGGCGACGAGCGGATTCTCTTCGACGTCACGCCCGAGACCTTCCGCTACGCCTCGCTCGCGCGCACCAACGCGACGCGCAAGCAGTACGTCCTCGCGAAGACGGTCGGCAAGCTCTTCGCCTCGACTCGCAACTGGGGCTACAACGAGCGGAACATCCTCATCCACGGCAAGCGGAGATTCTACACCAAGCCGCGTTTTCCGGTTCAGGGGAAGTTTCTGGAACCGGTGTGGCATCGCGCGACGCTCGACCTCATGGCGGCGATAGCGCTTGTCGGAAACCGCCGTTTTTGCGGCACGGTTGTTTCGTATCGCGCGGGTCACACGCTCGACTGCAACGCGATTCGCGCGCTGGTGCGCAACGATTTGCTGGTCGGCGCGTGAGTTCACAAGCCGGAGAATTTTTGATATAATCGACACAAATCAATCAAAGCAGAAAGAAAGCGAGCACACAATGGGCGAAGTAATCGGCGCGGGCGAACTCCACAAGGGCGTGAAACTCCTGATCGACGGAGAGCCGTGGGAAATCACGGAATTCGACTTTTCGAAGCCCGGCAAGGGACAGGCGATTTACAACTGCAAGCTCCGCAACATGATGACCGGCGGCGGCATGTCGAAGAGCTATCGCTCGGGCGACAAGTTCGAGAAGCCGGAGCTGTTGCAGATGAGCGTGACCTATTCCTACGACGACGGTCAGGCGTTCGTCTTCACCGACGAGAATTTCGAGGAAATCCGCGTTTCCTACGACGTCATGGGCGACAAGAAGTACTTCCTTATGGACGAGATGGAAGTCAAGGCGCTCTTCTTCAACGACAAGGTGATTGGCGTCGATCTGCCGCAGCTCGTCGAGCGTAAGGTCACCAAGGTCGAGCCCGGCGTCAAGGGCAATACCGCTTCGGGCAAGGTCACGAAGCCGGCGACGGTCGAGGGCGGTTACACGCTCGCGGTGCCGCTCTTCATCAACGAGGGCGACGTCATCCGCATCAACACCGAGACCGGCGAGTACAACGACCGCACCTCTACCAAGTAGGAGGGTCATGGGCGACAAACGGAAAATCGTGGTTACGAGCGCTCTGCCGTACGCCAACGGGGACATTCACCTCGGGCATTTGGTGGAGTACGTCCAGACAGATTTTTGGGTGCGCTTCCAGAAGTTGCGCGGTAACGATTGCCTTTACATCTGCGCCGACGACACCCACGGTACGCCGATTATGATTCGCGCCCGCAAGGAGGGAATCACGCCCGAGGCGCTGATCGAGCGTTCGCACGCGCTGCACCTCAAGGACTTCACCGATTTCCAGATTGCCTTCGACAACTACTACACCACGAACTCGCCCGAAAACCGTCGGCTTTCGGAGCGCATCTACTCCGAGGCGGAGAAAAAGGGCTACATTACGACGCGGACGACGCCCCAGCTTTATTGCGAGAAGTGCCGGATGTTCCTGCCCGACCGCTTCGTAAAGGGCGTTTGTCCGAAGTGCGGCGCGGAGGGGCAGTACGGCGACAGCTGCGACAAGTGCGGTGCGACCTACGGCGCGGAGGAACTGGGCAGTCCCAAGTGCACGACTTGCGGCGGAACGCCGGTCGTGAAGGATTCCGAACACCTATATTTCGAGCTCGAGCCCCAGCACGACTACCTCGAAAAGTGGATTCCCGCGCACACGACGAGCGACGTTTCCAACAAGCTGCTCGAATGGTTCAAGGAGCCGCTTCGGGGTTGGTGCATTTCGCGCGACGCGCCGTATTTCGGATTCGAGATTCCCGGCCACAAGGACAAGTTCTTCTATGTCTGGGTGGACGCGCCGATCGGTTACATCGCATCGTTGGAGAACTGGTGCGCCAAAAACGGCAAGGGCGACCTCTGGAACGACGAATCGGTCGAGCTTTACCACTTCATCGGCAAGGACATCATTCGCTTTCACTGCCTCTTCTGGCCGGGGATGCTTCACGCCGCGGGCTTCAAGGGCCCGAGCAAGGTCTTCGTGCACGGCTTTCTTACGGTCAACGGCGAGAAGATGTCGAAGTCCAAGGGGACGTTCGTCAACGCCCGCACCTATTTGGATCATCTGCCGCCGGAGGCGCTTCGGTACTACTACGCCGCCAAACTCGGCGGCACGACCGACGATATGGATCTTAACCTCGTTGACTTCGTCCAACGGGTCAATTCCGATCTTGTCGGCAAGATCACCAACATCGCCTCGCGTGGCGCTCAGATGCTCGAGAAGAAGCTGGACGGCAAGCTCGGCGCGCTCGACGCGGAGGGCGCGGAGTTGGTGGAGAAGTGTCGGGCGGCGGGCGAGACGATCGCGAAGTTCTACGAGGATCGGCGCTTCAACCAGGTGGTCGTCGAGATTTGCAAACTCGCCGATTTGGCGAACGAGTATTTCGACCGTCGCGAGCCGTGGAAGACGGTGAAGAGCGACGCCGAGACGACTCGTACCACGCTTACCGCCGCTTTGAACGCCTTCCGCGTAATTGCCATTTATCTGAAACCGATTCTGCCCGCCTACGCCGACAAGGCGATGCGGCTTTTCGGCGAAAGCGATTGGACGTGGGCGAGCGCGGGCGTTGCGCTCGAGAACCGCAAGCTCGGCGTCTACGAATATCTGGCCAATCGCATCGACGCGAAGCAAGTGGACGCGATGATCGCCGCCGCCACGGTCAATCCCGGCGAGAGCGGCGAGGTGAGTCACGAAAGTCGCGCGTCGAAGAACAAGGACAAGCCGGTCGCGAAGGCGACGGCGCTTAAGCCGGAGATCGCCTTCGGGGATTTCGAAAAGCTCGATCTTCGGATCGGCGTCGTCGAGAGTTGCGAGATCGTGCCTAAAAGCTCGAAGCTTCTGAAGTTCACGCTGGACGCGGGATCGCTTGGCAAGCGCACGATTTTCTCGGGGATTCGTCAGGCCTATCCCGATCCGTCGGCGCTCGTCGGCAAAGAAGTCGTTTTCGTCGCCAATCTCGCTCCGCGCAAGATGTCGGTCGGGGTCTCCGAGGGGATGATTCTGTTCGCCGGCGATCCCGCGCTCGGCGGCGGAGCGCTCGCTCCGACCGCGGCGGCCGGAGCCGGCGCGACGGTAACCTGATGGACTTTTTCGCGATAGCATCGCTTGCCTTGTGGGGACTCGCGTTCGCGGCTCTCGCCGGGTATTTCGCGAGCGTCGCCGGGGAAGTCACCTACGTCACGCTCGCCGACGGAAGACGTGCGGAGCGTTCGCTCCCCGTGATCGTCAAGGCGCTTTTGCCGCTCGCGCCGAATTTCTTTCCGCTGGTGCGTCGGCCGATTTTCCGCGGAACGGTCGAACGCGCCGAGTCGCTGCTCGTGCAGGGCGGCTTCGAGGGACTCGTTTCGGGCGAGGAATTCGTCGCGCTCAAACTGATGCTCCTTTGGGTGCTGCCGGACATTTGGCTTTATTCGGCGGTGAAGCGGCGCCATCTCGCGATTCAACGCGCTTTGCCGTTCGTGCTCGATTTGCTGACGCTCTCGGTCGAGGCGGGCATGGACTTCATCAACGCGCTTCAGCGCAACTGCAAATCGCGTCGGCTCGATCCGCTGAACGAGGAGCTTTTGCGGATGACGAAGGAGATTCAAGTCGGATCCTCGCGCAAGGAGGCGCTTAAGAATATGGCGGATCGGGTTCGCCAGGGCGACCTCAAATCGGTTGCCTTCGCGCTCATCCAGGCCGATGAACTGGGCGTTTCGATCGGCGCGATTTTGCGCATTCAGTCCGAGCAAATGCGTTCGCGGCGCTTCGACCGCGCCGAGAAGCTGGCGGCGGAGGCGCCGGTGAAGATGTTGGGGCCGTTGATGCTTTGCATCTTTCCGGCGGTTTTCATAATTTTGCTCGGGCCGGTATTGACGCAGGCGATGAAAGGAGTGTTCTAAGATGGGCGAACGGCTGGAGCTCCTGATTGTCGCCGGCGGACCGGTCGGTCGGCGTTTCGAAGTCGCCAAAGGCGGAATTCGCCTTGGGCGGTCTTCTTCCAACGACATCCACATTTCCGACGAGGAGCTTTCGCGCAACCACTGCCTTTTCGAGCCGGTCGACGAGCACGGAATCAGGGTAACCGATCTTGCGAGCGCGAACGGTACTTCGGTCAACGACGCCGACATCGGCGGCAAGCCGACGGATCTCAAGGCGGGCGACGTAGTAAAGGCGGGCTCCGTGGAACTTAGGGTGGTGGAACCGGGATCGGACAAGGTCGATTTGGGCTTGGGCGCGAAGCGCGAGGAAGCGTCGGAGTCGGGCACGACGAAACGCCGTCGTTCGCCGTTCGCCAACGTGCTTTGGGCATTCGCCGTGCTGATTGTGGTTGCGGCGGTTTATCTCATCCTTTCTGCGCCGGTCAAGGTTTCCGAAAATCGCGCCTTGCCGCAACCCGTGTCTTCCGAGGTGAGGGAGATCGTCTACGAGCGGGTGCGCGCCGACGCGAACGGCATTTCGCGATACGCGCTTCAACTCGACGCGGACGGCGCGATGAAAGTTCGGGTCGACGAGGTGCCGGGCGAAAATCGCCACCACGCCGGCGGACGCGTTCTTTCCAAGGAGGCGCTCGGCAGACTCTTCGCCATCGTAGGGGAAAACCGCTTCCGCGATTTCGGACGCGACGACATCGGCTACGGAGAAAACCCGCAAGAGCTCAAAACCCGTTCGCTCAAGGTCGTCTATTCCGATCGGGTACGCAAGTTCGCGGCGACCGACGAGAACGCGCCTAATGACTTCCGCGCGATTTGCGAGGAGCTGGAGACGTTTTCCAAGGACGAGTTCGGAATTTGGATGGTGGATTGTTCGCGCGAGGAACTGGAGCGGATGTTCGAGGAGGAACTCGCCAAGGGCGACGCGAAGTGGGAGGATCGTGACGTCAGTCACGGTAATCTCTACAACGCCATCGTCGCCTACCGCAACGCCGCCACCTACGCGGAGATGCTGCCGCGCGAAAACAAGGAACGCGCTCGCGCCCGGCTCGCGAAGGCGACGGCGAAACTCGACGAGGCCTACAATCGTCGACGGGTGGACGCGGATCTCGCGATCAACACCCGCAATTGGGAGAGGGCGCGAGAGGAGCTGAACGTTCTTTTGGAGATGATTCCCGACCGCGACGACGAGCGCCATCTGACGGCGTCGCGCAAGCTGATGGACGTCGAGAATCGACTGAAGAAGGGAGGGCGGTGAGATGCGGCGGATTCTGCTTGCAATCGCGCTCGCGGCCGGCGCCGTTTTTGCGGACGAGGAACGGGTGCAGACGCGCGTTCAGCTTACTAGCCAGCCCGTCGGCGCCTCGATTTGCGTGGACGGGGAAGTTCGCGGCGTAACTCCGAAGACGCTCTTCGATCTTTCCAAGGGACGCCACCGCATCAAGTATTCGCTCGCCGGATACGTCGACGAGGACCGTTTCGTGAACGTGAACAACGAGTCGCTCGTCGAGGATCACGCCTGCCTCGCGGAAGAGAAGGGATTGCTCCTGCTCAAAACCGATCCCGAGGGTTGCAACATCTCCGTCGACGGCGTTTCGATCGGCGAAACGCCGATGCTGATTACCAGTCTTTCCGCCAAGGATCGCTATTCGGTGAAGCTCGCCAAAACCGGTTATCAGCCACTGGTCGTCGAGGTTCGGTTCGACGGGCGCAATCCGGTGGTGCGCGAGGAGAAGTTGATTCCTGATTCCGGCGCGATCGAGATCGTTTCCGAGCCGTCGGGCGCGAAGGTAATGGTGAACGGAATCGTGCGCGGCACGGCGCCGATCAAGGTAACCGGAATTCCGAAGGGTCGGGCGAAGGTGGAGTTGGCGCTGGACGGATTCAAGGGCGAAAGTCGCGAACTCGCAATCGCCGCCGGCGACGAACAGACGCTGGTAGTCGCCCTCAAGGCGCTGCCGGGAACGTTGCATCTGACGTCGGTTCCGTCGGGGGCGAGATTCTATCTCGGCGACGAGGCGCGGGGTACGGCTCCGCTTTCCATCGCTGGGCTCGAACCCGGCAGTTACGTCGTTCGTGCCGAGCTCGATGGATACGCGCCGCTTGTGAGAACGATCGAACTTGAAAACGGCGCGTCCGCGCGCGAGGAGTTCCGACTGGAGAACGTAATGGGGCGGCTGGAAGTTCGCACTTCGCCGTCGGAAGTCCAGCTGGTGATGGACGGCAAGGTCGTCGGCGTCACTAAGTCGAGCGATCCCGACGCCGAATTCAGCGACGTTTTCACAATCGAGAATTTGATGGAAGGCGAGCATTCGCTGGTGGCGCGCAAGGACGGCTACGCGGAGACGATTCGCCATCCCAAGATTCGTCAGGGCAAGACCTCCCAGCACAATCTGCGGCTGAAGCGGGTTTTCGTTCCGGATATCGAAATCGTCACTTCGCGCGGCAACGTCTATCGGGGAATCATGAAGGGCACCACCGCCGAAACGCTGGAAGTGGAAATTTCCCTGGGAATCGTCCGCAGCTTTCCGCGCTCGGAGATTCGTGAAGTCAAGACGCTGACGAACGAAAAGTGAAGAAGCGATTGGATCTGCTCTTGGTCGAGCGCGGTCTCGCCGATTCGCGGACGCTGGCGCAGGCGCTGATTCTCGAGGGCAAGATCAGGGTCGCGGGACAAGTCGAGACCAAGGCCTCGCGACAGCTTGACGATTCGCTCGGCGTCGAAGTGGAGGAGCCGCCGCGATTCGTCAGTCGCGGCGGGGAGAAACTCGAAGGCGCGTTCGCGCTTTGGGGGTCGGGAGCGGACGCGCTGACGGTCGCGGACAAGGATTGCCTCGACGTCGGCAGCTCTACCGGCGGTTTCACCGATTGTCTCTTGCAGCACGGTGCGCGGTTTGTGATGGCGGTGGACGTCGGCACCAACCAACTGGCGTACAAGCTGCGGACGGATCCGCGAGTTTGGGCAAAGGAGAACTACAACGCCCGCTTTATGAAAAGCGAGGATTTGCCGCGCACGCCCGCGGTCGCGGTCACCGACGTCTCGTTCATTTCGCTCAAGCTCATTTTGCCGCCCATCAAGGCGGTTTTGCCGCCGGGCGGGGAGATTGTCGCGCTCATCAAGCCGCAGTTCGAGGTCGGAAAGGGCAATGCGCCCAGAGGCCTCGTAAAGGACGAGGAACTCCGATTGAAGGCGCGGGACGAAATCGTTCGCTTCGCCGAGGAGGAACTCGGGCTTAGGCTCAAGGGACTCGCGGAGTCGCCGATTCGCGGTCGGGAGATGGGGAATGTGGAATATCTGTCCCGTTTTGTGGTATAATATTCACAGTATTTCGACACAATCAAACTAAGGAAACAAACAATGGTATATTCGACTGAGGTACAGCACCAGTGCCCGCTCATGAAGGGGTGCAATCACGGTCCGGCCCCGATCCCCGAAGAGGGCAAGTGGGTTCAGGCTCGCGAAATCAAGGACATCTCCGGTTATACGCACGGCGTCGGCTGGTGCGCGCCGCAGCAGGGAGCGTGCAAGCTCTCGCTGAACGTCAAGAACGGCGTCATCGAAGAGGCGCTGGTCGAGACGATCGGCTGCTCGGGCATGACCCACTCGGCGGCGATGGCCTCGGAAATTCTCGTCGGCAAGACGCTTCTCGAGGCGCTCAACACCGACCTCGTGTGCGACGCGATCAACACGGCGATGCGCGAACTTTTCCTGCAGATCGTCTACGGCCGCACTCAGAGCGCGTTTTCGGACGGCGGACTCGTCGTCGGAGCGGGGCTCGAGGATCTCGGCAAGGGTCTTCGCTCGATGGTCGGTACGATGTACGCGACCAAGGCGAAAGGTCCGCGCTACCTCGAAATGACCGAGGGCTACTGCACGCGCATGGCGCTCAACAAGCAGGGCGAGGTCATCGGCTACGAATTCGTTTCGCTCGGCAAGATGACCGATTTCATCAAGAAGGGGCTTTCCCCGAACGAGGCGTGGGAGAAGGCGAAGGGCCACTACGGCCAGTTCGAAGGCGCCGCCAAGTACATCGATCCTCGCAAGGAATAAGGAAAGGAATTTAGGCAATGGCTACGAAGAAAACCACCAAGAAGTCGGGCGAGAAGCTGTTCGAGGGTTTCGAGCGTCGCGAGGCGAAGATTCTCGCCGCGCTGAAGCCCTACGGCATCAAGTCGATCGAGGAATGCGCCGCGATCTGCAAGAAGGCGGGCATCGACCCCTACAAGATCGTCGAGGAAACCCAGCCGATTTGCTTCGAGAACGCGAAGTGGGCGTACACCGTCGGCGCGGCGATGGCGATTAAGAAGGGTTGCAAGAAGGCGAAGGACGCGGCGGCGGAAATCGGCGTCGGTCTCCAGGCGTTCTGCATTCCCGGCTCGGTCGCGGAGAATCGCCAGGTCGGCCGCGGTCACGGCAATCTCGGTGCGATGCTGCTCGACGACGCGACCAAGTGCTTCGCGTTCCTCGCGGGTCACGAGTCGTTTGCGGCGGCGGAGGGCGCGATCAAGATCGCGCTCAACGCGAACAAGGTTCGCAAGACCAACCTCAAGGTCATCCTCAACGGTCTCGGCAAGGACGCGGCGTACATCATCAGCCGCATCAACGGCTTCACCTACGTGAAGACCTCGTTCGACAACAAGACCGAGAAGCTGAAAGTCGTCTCCCGCAAGGCGTTCTCCAAGGGCCCGCGCGCGGCGGTCGACTGCTACGGCGCGGACAACGTCCCCGAGGGCGTCGCGATTATGAAGTTCGAGAACGTCGGCGTTTCGATCACCGGCAACTCGACGAATCCCACGCGCTTCCAGCATCCGGTCGCCGGCACCTACAAGAAGTGGTGCTGGGAGAACGGACGCAAGTATTTCTCGGTCGCCTCGGGCGGCGGCACCGGCCGCACGCTCCATCCCGATAACATGGCCGCCGGTCCTTCGAGCTACGGCATGACCGACACCATGGGCCGGATGCATTCCGACGCGCAGTTCGCGGGGAGCTCCTCCGTGCCGGCGCACGTCGAGATGATGGGCCTCATCGGCATGGGCAACAACCCGATGGTCGGCGCCACGGTCGCCGTGGCGGTCGCGGTCGAGGAAAGCTTCAGGAAATAAGCTTAAAAGGACCCTTAGCTCAGTCGGTCAGAGCGGGAGACTCATAATCTCTTGGTCGTGGGTTCAAGTCCCGCAGGGTCCACCAACTTGAAAGGCGATGGACTCTTTTCGATTGATTAGGGCGTTGGCGGTGGCGACTGCGGTCGCCATCGTCGGCTGTTCCACGATCATCGACGCTCGCGACGCGCAGGAAAGTGTGGCCGCCAAGAGCGCGGACGACGCCGCCTTGCCGGAGGATGGCGACGTCCGTCTCCACGGTTACACGCTCGAGGATCTCGTCGGTTACGCGCTCACCAACCGTCCGTCGATGGTCTCCGCCAAGCTGGCGGTGGACGACGCCCGGTTGGCGATGAAGGAGGTCGCCGCGGACGCGCCGGTTTTGAGCGACACGCCGTGGACTTCGCCGAAAGTTTCGCTTTCCGGCTCGTACTCCGAGTCGAGCAACGGCTCCAAATTGGAGGACGCCGATTGGCATTTGAACGGCGATTCGTCCGCCGCGGTTTCGCTGGATTTGCTGATTTGGGATTTTGGTCGCAACGATGCGCGAAAGGCGGCGCAGGCGGAGCGTACGGTGGCGGCCGAGCTGGAGTTGGTGAACGAGGGCTACGCGGTTTTTGCCGATGTTGCGAACGCCTATTTCACCTTGCTCGAAAAAGGCGCTCTGCTGGAAGTCGCCTGCACCAACGAATACGAATACTCGGTGCATCTCGACCGGGCCGAGCGGCGTTCGGAGAACGGCGAGGCGAAGCGGCTGGATGTTTTGAAGGCTCGGCTCGATTACGCGTCGGCGCGCGAGAAAACGATCAACGCCTCCAATGACGTGGTGACCGCCGGCGCGGAGTTTTTGCGGTCGCTGGGCGTGGACGCCTCGAACGGCAGCCGTCGCGACGTCATCGATTTCGAGGGAAATGCGCTTACTTTCGCGATGCGCGGGTTTCCGGAGTCGGATTACGACGTCGCCGGAGCGTTCGATTTTGCGCGTACCAATTCGCCGACGATGAAGATCGTCCGGGCGAAATTGCGCGCCGCGAGCGCCAACGTCGACTATGCGATCGCCGATTTAATGCCGTCGGTTTCAGTTTCCGGATCGTTCAGTTGGACGGATCCGCTGTGGTTTTTCAAATGGGGTGCTTCGGGAGTGCAGTCGATATTCCAGGGCTTTCGCAAGACCACTGCGGTCGATCGGGCGGTTGTCGCGATGGAACAGGCGGCGGCCGATGTCGACCGCGCCGAGCAACAGCTTTCGCTTGATCTCGAACTTGCGATTGCGGCGCGCGACAACGCTCGCGAGGCGCGAAGGACGGCGAGCGACGCGCTGAAGCAGGCGAAGGAGAATCTGGAAATGGTCAAGCGACAGTTTGACGTCGGCGAGGCGAGCCGAGTGGATTTCACCAGCGCCGTCGCCTCCTGCATCAAGGAGCTCGGAAATCGCATCGGCGCGTTTTACCAGGGACAACGCGCGGAAGCGGCGATTTTCGCGCTCGTGGGACGGTATCCGGTTTACGAGGAAAAGGTGCTTACAGAGGAGGATGAATGAAAATAACGTATCCGCTATTGGCGCTCGCGTTGCTCGTTTCCGGCTGCGACGGCGATTCCGCGACGGAAGCCAAGATTGCGCGAAAGTTTCGCTTCGCGCCGATTACGCGCGCCGACGTCGTGCGCACGGTGGAGGCCACGGGAACGGTTACGCCGCGCAATACTTCGAACGGAATTCCGGTCGGGGCGCAGGTTACCGGCAAGGTAGTGAAGCTTTTCGTGGACTACAATTCCGTCGTTACCAACGGCCAGATCGTCGCGCTCATCGATCCGTTGGTGTACGAAGCGGCCTACAAGAGCGCGGTCGCGCAACTGCACGTCAATCAGGCGAATTTGCGGCAATGCGAAGTTGCGCTGGTTCTGGCGGAAAAGACCCTGAAGCGCAAGCAACACCTCTTCGAGCGTCAGCTTTGCTCCGAGGCCGATCTCGACTCGGCGATCGAGAATCGGGATATTGCGGCCGCCAAGGTGGAAAGCGCCAAGGCGTCGGTCGAGCAGAGCGAGGCGTCCGCCAGTCGCGCCGAAGCGGATCTCAGCTATTGCACGATTCGCTCGCCGGTCAACGGCATCGTAATCGACCGCAAGGTGGAGGAGGGCGAAACCGTGGTTTCGTCGATGAACGCGACGCCGGTATTGACGATCGCCGAGGATCTCAAGGTGATTTGGATCGAGGCGACCGTACCCGAGGCGGACGTCGGCAATCTCAAGGTCGGGCAGGAGGTTTCCTTCACCGCCGACGCCTATCGCAAGCGATTTAGGGGAACGGTTAAGCAAATTCGGCTCGCCCACACGACGACCAACAACGTGGTAACCTATCCGATTATCATCGAGGCGGAGAACCCCGGCGAAATGCTGTTTCCGGGGATGACTGCGACGTTGACGATCGAAACCGCTCGCGTCGAGAACGTGCTTTGCGTGGCGGCGGCGGCGTTTCGGTTTCGTCCGAAGGACGCGGATCTGGACGGAATCGAAGAAGTGCCCAGAGGTCGCAAGTTGTGGTTCGTCGGCGATGCGGGCGAGTTGAGCCCGGTGGTCGTCGAAGAGGGCATCTCCAACGACTCCTTTACCGAAATTCTCGGAGCCGACGAGGCGCTTGAAGGCAAGGAGGCGATCATCGGTTACCAGACGGCGTCGACGCTCGTACCCGCGAGCGACGTTTCCAATCCGTTTATGCCCAAAATGCCTGGACGCGGCAAGAACAAGGGCACGGCTCCGGAACCGCGCAAGTAATGGAACATCTGATCGAGGTCTCCGATTTGCGCAAGACGTATTGCATCGGCGACGAACCGGTGCATGCGCTGGACGGAGTCTCGCTTACCGTGGACAATGGCGAATTCGTGGCGATTATGGGGTCTTCGGGTTCCGGCAAGTCCACGATGCTCAACATCCTCGGTTGTCTCGACACCCCGACTTCCGGCTCGTACAAGCTCGACGGGCTGGAGGTCTCCAAGCGCTCGGCGACGGAACTGGCGCGAATTCGCAATCGCAAGCTCGGATTCGTATTCCAGAATTTCAACTTGTTGCCGCGCACGCGGGCGGTCGAACAGGTGGAGCTGCCGGATCTTTACATGGGCAGACTGACATGGATCAAGCGGCGGCGTCGGGCGCTGGAGTTGTTGCGGCGCGTCGGATTGGGCGGACGCACCGGACACACCCCGGCGCAACTCTCCGGCGGCCAACAGCAGCGGGTGGCGATTGCGCGGGCGCTGATGAACGAGCCGCCGGTGCTGTTCGCCGACGAGCCGACGGGCAATCTCGACACCAAAAGCTCGATTGAAATCATGAACCTCTTTACCGAGCTTTCCAACGAGGGAATCACCATCGTCATGGTTACGCACGAAGACGACATCGCCGCGTACGCCAAACGTCGAATCGTGATGCGCGACGGACGGATGATCAAGGACGAGCGACAATGAACTTCTGGATGATCTTCAAGGTCGCGATACTGGCGATTCTCCGCAACAAGACGCGGAGCTTGCTTACCTGCCTCGGCATCATCGTCGGCATCGCCGCGGTCATCGCGGTAATGGCGATCGGCAAGGGCGCGCAGACGATGATGGTTCGGCAAATTTCCGCGATGGGCAACAACCTGGTGATGGTTTTTCCCGAGCGCTCGGGTCGAGGCGCGGTTTCGATCGGCATGGGTCAGGGTCAGACGATGACCGCGGCCGACGCCGAGGCGATCAAGCGCGAATTGCCCCACCTCGTACAGGGCGTGAGCCCGCAAGTGCGAGCGCAGTGCCAAATGATGTATGGATCGAAGAACTGGTCGGGTAGCGTGCAAGGCGTCTCCACCGACATCACTATGATCGGCAATTGGACGGTGACCGACGGGCGGTTCTTCTCCGAGGACGAGGAGCGGCGGTGCGCCCGCGTTTGCGTAATCGGCACCACGGTCAAGGCGAATCTCTTTTCCGACGACGATCCGGTCGGCAAGACCATTCGGCTCGGGGCGATGACCTACAAGGTAATCGGCGTCCTCGGCTCGAAGGGCGCAAACAACTTCGGCCAGGATCAGGACGACGTCATCATGGCGCCGTACACCTCGGTTCAGCGTTACCTTCAGCGCTCGAAGTTCCGCACCATCAACATGATGAACATTTCGCTCATAACGATGGACGACTTGGAGGAGGCCAAACGCGAAATCGGCGCGCTTTTGCGGCAACGCCACCATCTCGCGGATTATCAAGACAACGACTTCGAGACTCGCGACACGACCGAAATCATGAACACCATTGGCTCGGTTACTGGTTTGATGACCGTATTGCTGACGGCGGTGGCGGCGATTTCGCTTCTAGTCGGCGGCATCGGCATCATGAACATTATGCTGGTTTCGGTTACCGAACGCATCAAGGAAATCGGCCTGCGCATGGCCATTGGCGCGACGCCGGCGAACATTCTCGTGCAATTTCTTCTGGAGGCGGTGGTGCTTTCCACGGTCGGCGGCGCAATTGGAATCGTGGTCGGCATCGTCGGCGCACAAACAATCGGAGCGGTTAAGGACTGGCCAATCGAAATTGAGGCGGCGAGCGCGATTTGCTCGTTTCTCTTCTCGGCGATGGTCGGCATGTTCTTCGGTTTTTATCCGGCGTATCGGGCGTCCAAGCTCAACCCGATCGACTGTCTTCGCTACGAATAAATGGTATAATACGCGAAAGTAAAGGAGTTCCGAAAATGTCCCTCAATATCGTAAGTGAAATCGACAATCGCATCGCCATCCGTAACGTGCTTATGTCCGTGTCCGACAAGACCGGGCTCGAGACGTTCGTGCCCGCGCTCGTCAAGGCGTGCCCCGGCGTGAAAATATATTCGACCGGCGGAACTTACGCGAAGGTGAAGGAGATTCTCGGCGCCGACTTCGGAAAGACGCTGGTCGCGGTTTCGGATTACACGGGCCAGCCGGAAATGCAGGGCGGACTCGTGAAGACGCTGGATTTCAAGATTTATCTGGGGCTTTTGTCGGAGAAGTACAACGACGCCCATCAGGCCGACCTCAAGCGGCTGGCGGCGAACCCGATCGACATGGTGGTGGTGAATCTCTATCCGTTCCGCGAAACGGTCGCCAAGCCGGGCGTGACTCCGGAGATGGCTCGTACCAACATCGACATCGGCGGGCCTTGCATGGTTCGCGCGTCGGCGAAAAACTATTTGCGCGTCGCGTCGGTTACCGATCCGCTGGATTACGCCAACATCGCGAGCGAACTCGCGGCACATGACGGAACGCTGGGGCTTTCCACGCGCTTCAAGCTCATGAAAAAGGCCTTTGCCCATACCGCGGAATACGACGGCGCGATTTCCAAGTTCTTCACCACTCGCACTTGGGAAGAAGTCGATAAGACTTACAACCAGCACTAATGAAGGTCGTCCACCTCGTTCCGGCGATGGAACAGGGCGGCGTCGAGCGCGTCGTCTGCGACTTGTGTCGCGCCCTCGTCGAGCACGGGGTGGAGAGTACGGTGGTCTCCAAGGGCGGTCGTTTGGTCGCCGGACTTGTCGAGGCGGGCGCCCGTCACGTCGAATTGGACGTGAAGTCCAAAAATCCGCTTACCTGCCTTTGGCGGGCGAGGAAGTTGCGGAAGTTGCTTGAATCCGAAAGACCCGATCTCGTTTGTGCGCATTCCCGGGTTCCCGCGTGGTTGTTTGTGCTGGCGAATCGTGCCTTGCATCTCAAATGGATAACCTACGCCCATGGCGCGAATTCGGTGTCGGCGTATTCCGCGGTGATGACCAAGGGCGATTTGATCGTAGCGCCGTCTCGTTTTCTCGCCGGTTTTCTCAAGGAAAACTACGGCATCGGCGACGAGCGGATTCGGGTTGTGCATCCCGCCGTGGATACGGAGAGATTCAATCCCGACCGAGTGGATCGCGAATTCGTCGCCGAGCGGCGTAAAGCTTGGGGAATAAAGGACGGCGATTACGTGGTGATGGCGGTGGGGCGCATCACGCCGCTTAAGGGTTACGAGGAGTTGATTCGCGGTTTTTCGACGACGGAAAAAAAGCTGGTAATCGTCGGAGAGGCGGACAAGCGCCACTTAAGTTATCTTCAGCGTTTGAAGGGTATCGCCGGCGCGAACGTCGTGTTCGCCGGTTACGAGAGCGATATTCCGGGATGTCTGGCGATTGCCGACGAGGTCGTTTCGGCCAATTCCTCGAAACCGGAATCGTTCGGGCTTTCGGTCGCCGAGGCGTATGCGATGAACAAACGGGTTTCGGCCAAACGGTTCGGCGGCGTCGGGGAGATCATGGACGAAGTCGAATCTAGCGGAAAGCCGTCGACGCGGGAGGCGGTGGAAGAGCTTTACGGATTTGCGCGAATGGCGCGCGAAACCAAAGTCGTTTACGATTCGCTGATCGGGCGAATATGATATAATAGAGCCGATATGGACATCATTTCTTCGAAGCATTCCTGGCTACTTGCGCCGATGGTCTTTTTGATCGGCGTGTTGGCGTTGACGGCGGTTTGGGCGGTGATGGAGCCGCAAGAGTTGATAACGGCGTTCGACAATGACGGGTGTTCGCCGGTGGAGTTGATGACCTTGCCGCTTTTTGCGTTGATCGTGCCGCTGGTGTGGCTTTGCCCGCCGGTCGCCGGTACCGCCCGTCGTCAGGCGTTTTGGTCGTCGATTTGGTCGCTGCTCGGCGTAGTCGCGATTATTCGCGAAACCGATTTGCACAAGTCGCTGTTCGCGAAGATTTGGCCGGAAGTGGCGGACACCTTCCCGGGTACGGTCTACAAGATGAATTTTCTCAAGGCCGACGGAGTTCCGCTGATGCCCAAGTTGTTCGTGCTTTGCTTTTTCATTCTGTTTTTCGCGGTGGTGTTGTTGCCGCTCATACGATATTTGCCGGCGTTGATCAGGGGATTCTTTTCGCTCAAGCCAGTGGCGTGGTCGGCGGCGACGTTCGGCGTAGTCTCGGTTATGGTTATGGTCGTCGATCGGCTTCCGGCCAATTTGCGCGAATGGGGCGTGAAGGGACTGAACGACTCGAGCGCGTGGCTATCGCTGATGAAGGCTTTCGAGGAAGGCGGAGAAATGCTGATGGCGCTATTGGCGCTTTTGGCGCTGTTGCAGTCGCATCTCGTTTTCGTTCGTAATCGGGGAGTTGCGCAATGATTCATTTCAACCGACCCTATATGACCGGCAAGGAGACGGATTACATCCGTCAGGCGGTTTTGGACGGCAAAATCTCCGGCAACGGCGAATTCACGAAGAAGTGCCAGGCGTTTTTCGAAGAGCGCTACGGCTTCAAGAAGTGCCTGCTTACGACTTCCTGCACGGATGCGTTGGAGATGGCGGCGATTCTTACCGGCGTCGGACCCGGCGACGAGGTCATCGTTCCCTCGTACACCTTCGTTTCCACCGCGCTGGCGTTCGTGCGCACGGGCGCGAAAATCGTTTTTGCCGACAGTCGTCCGGACGAGCCCAACCTCGACGCGACCAAGCTGGAGGCGCTGATAACGCCGGCGACCAAGGTGATTGTGCCGGTGCATTACGCGGGTTGCGCTTGCGACATGGACGCGATTATGGCGATTGCGAAAAGACACTCGCTGATGGTGGTCGAGGACGCGGCCCAGGCGATCGATTCGTTTTACGTCGGCAAGGACGGCGTCAAACGAGCCTTGGGCTCGATTGGCGATATGGGCTGCTTTTCGTTCCACGAAACGAAGAACATCATCTCCGGCGAAGGCGGCATGCTCGCCATCAACGACGAGCGCCTCGTCCGGCGCGCGGAGATTATCTGGGAGAAGGGTACCAATCGCGCGGAGTTCTATCGCGGCGAGGTGAATAAATACGGATGGGTGGACACCGGCTCGTCGTTCCTGCCGACCGAAATCGTCTCCGCCTTCCTTTGGGCGCAGCTCGAGCACCTCGACGAAATCCAAACCGAACGCAAGCGGTTGTGGAACGTGTATCTCGAATTCATGGGCAAGTTCGGCGACCGAGTGAAATTGCCGAAAGTTCCCGAGTATGCGACCAACAACGCCCATATGTTCTATTTGCTTTTCCCGGATCTCGCCAAGCGAACGGATTTCATCGCGAAGATGAAAGCGCGTGACGTATTGACGGTGTTCCATTATCTGCCGCTACATTCCTCGGAATTCTATCGCGCTCGCCACGACGGCCGCCAGTTGCCCAATTGCGATCGTTACGCCGACACCTTGGTGCGACTGCCGCTTTATTGCGGGCTCAAGCCCGATCAGGACAAGGTATTGTCGGCGATCGAGGAGTCGCTCGGCTCGTGAACGACGTCGCGTTCAGTTGCGACGACAACGGCGCGAAATTCCTCCGCGTGGCGGTGTATTCGCTGCTTGCGCATTATCGCGGCTCGGAGCGGTTGCGCATCAACGTCTTCGAGGGCTACGGCGGACATTCCGCGGAGAACAAGCACTCGCTGGCGGAGGTCGTCGGTCGCTTCCCGTTCGCCGAGGTACGCTATCACGACGTAGAGCCGGTGTTGAAGCCGTACATCGAGCTCATCGGGCGGCGCGACGGTTCGCGTTGGAACGTCTTCACCTGGACTCCGGTGTTCACCCCGGCGATTATCGCCGATGCGACCGGTAACGTAATCCACTTCGACATCGACATGCTATTCAACGCCGACGTTTCGCCACTTTTCGAGCTCGACTTGGGCGATGATCTGATCGCGACGACCTACGAGTACCATCGTTGTTCGGGCAAGGTCGAAAGCGTGATTTGGGAAAAGGGGATTCTGTCCGAATCGGTCGAGCGCTATTTCAATACCGGCGTACTGGTGTTCAACTACGCCAAGTGTCGCGAAGAGCGGACTTGGGAGAAGATCGTCGAGTGGTATCGCGAGAATTACACGGTCGCCGACCGCATCGAGCAGGACGCGTGGAACGCGCTTTACTGGAATCGTAATCGCGCCTTGCCGGTTGAATGGAATTTTCACGATCGCAACATGAAGGGCTACGCCAAGTGGTCGATTGCCGACAAGTACTGGCTCGGCAATCCTCCGCGCGAGTGTTTGGCGGCGGCGCTTGAACCCAAGATCCTCCATTTTTGGGGTCCCAAAAAGCCGTGGAAGCCGTCGCATCGTCCGTATCGCAAGCTGTATCACGCGGCGATGCGGGCAGTCGGGATGGAAGCGCCGCGCGAGCAATTGCTATCGCCGTACTACAATTTAATCAACGGCTGGCATTTCCGGCGCATCCGTCTTCGCCTGCGCGGGTCGAGGCCAATTAACTGGGTGTACAAGCTTAAAAGCCTCAAGCGTTCGTTGCGCGCGCCGTTCGAATGGATGGGGATTGCGCTCGGGGTCGCGATCATGAGTTCGCTTTCGCACCGCGCGCTTTTCGGATTTTGCGATTTTCTTTCGTGGATCGTCTACCATTGCGATCGGCGGGGTCGCCGGAGGGCGTTGGAGACCTTGCGAATAGTATTCAATCGTTGCACCGGGCTCGAGGGCGATCAAGTTCGCTTCGATCCCGACGTCGAGCCCTACAATCCAACTCGCGCCGAGGATCGGATAATTCGCCGGTCGTATCGCAATATGGCGCGGACAATCGGGCATATTTTCTGGACTTGTCGCAAGGCGAAGGAGCGGGCGGCGGAAATCGGGGAAATGAGCGACGAGTGTCGTAATTTTCTTCAAACCCACAAGCCGGCGGTTACGGTTTCGGCGCACATCGGATGTTGGGAGATACTTTCGCAATTGGCGTTTCTTGAAGGTCATGTGATGATGTCGGTCGCCAAGAAAATCGGTACGCGCGGGTTGACGAAATTTCTGATGAAAGCGCGGATGTCCATCGGGCAGGAGATAATCCCCGTGGAAGGGGCGATGAAGACGCTATTGAGGGGCATAGAGAGCGGAAAGTCGCTTGGATTATTGGTCGATCAGAGTGTTAATCCATGGAATGGTGGAATTTGGATTAGGTTCTTTGGACGCCCAATTTCGGTCTCGGCGGCGCCCGCGTTCTTCGCCGCCAAGGCCAAGGTGCCGATTGCGGTCGCCTGGTCGCGCCCGCTTAAAAACGGGCATTATCGGTGCGAATTGATCGATGTGATTACGCCGGCGGAAGCGCGAGATATTCGCGGGACTACCCAACGCTGCGCACACGATTTCGAAAAAATCATCCGTCGGCATCCGTCGTGCTGGGTGATGAATTACAACTTCTACAGCAACATTCCGTCCGCGAAGGACATTGAGTCATTGCCATGAAAAAATCGGTTTCGTTGATAATTGCCGCGTCGTTAGGTCTGTTTCTTGGCGTTATTTTGCCGTTACAGACGTACCTCGCCAACAGTTCGCTTTATCCGTTCTCCGTTTGGCGATTGGTTGGCGAGAGCTTGGTTTTGGCGATTGCGCTTGCCAGTGCGGTGTTCGTCGTTTTGCTTGCGAGCTCTCGTTTGGGCGGTTATGTACACGCGATTTTTACTGCGCTCTTGGTTTGCGTATATCTGGAGTCGGCGTTTCTTTCCGCGAATCTCCCCGAAATCAACGGCGGCTTCATCAAGGAACTCGCTTCGGTCGGCCGGGGAATTTTCGATCTCGGGGTTTGGGCGCTCGTCCTCGTTGTTTTGGTTGTGTTTACTCGTTTTTTGAGGCCGTACTTTCACATTATCGCTCTCGCTGTTCTACTGATGGGCATCGCCTCGCTGTTCGACGTGAAAACGGATGAGGATGCATCGCCGTCGGCGGACGCGGGCTCGTCATCCTTGAGTTCGGGTTTTGAATGGCAGAACGACGTCATCCGAGATGTACGATTTTCGGCGAAGCGCAATGTTCTTGTATTTATTCTCGATTCGCTTCCCGCCAATATGGCGGAAAACGCTTTAAACGAAGATCCCGCGCTCAAGGCGAAGTTCGTCGGTTTCACCGCTTACTCCGACAACATCGGGATGCACGATTGCACCAAGCGTGGCCTGCCGGGAATCATGACCGGCAAGTACTTCGAACCGGGAGTTACCTCGTCCGCCGAGTACCCGATGTCCATGTACGGAGAGGATTCGATTCTCGTCCCCTATGTGAAGGCAGGGGCGGCGGTGAGTTTTTCACCCGATTTAATGCCTTACGGATACACCAATTCGAAAATCGTCGAGCGTCAGCAGGTAGTCGGCAAGCAGAAGCGCGGCTGGACGGTACTTTTGAAGCGTTCCACGGAAGTGCCGTATCTCAGTGTCCTTGATGTCGTGGTTTTCAAGCTCGCGCCGTTTCTCGCCAAGGCGCCGTTCCTCTACGCCAAGATTCGCCACGATCCGATGTTCGAGAAGGCGGAATCGGTTTTTTGGCATGAGCACGTCATGTACCCTCTGTTGGCGGCGTCGCCGATTGATCCGAATGTTTCGCTCTCGCTTGG
Source organism: Kiritimatiellia bacterium (assembly GCA_045599445.1). Classification (GTDB taxonomy): domain Bacteria; phylum Verrucomicrobiota; class Kiritimatiellia; order RFP12; family UBA1067; genus UBA1067. The sequence goes on from JAZRWB010000075.1 coordinate 45,726, forward strand.
CGTATTCCACAGCTGGGGCGCGCATCCTCCGCTTAAGTTCGATCTTGAAGGAAATCGTATTGATGGCGATGCCATGGGCGTTGAGAAGTCGATTAATCTCGAAATCCGCAATGCGTTGATTCATCTTTCGCGGCTTTTTGACTCGCTTAAGGCGAGGGGACTTTACGACAATTCGACGATCGTCGTTACCGCCGACCATGGGATTGGTCTTGCGCCTTGCGCCGACGCCACGCCACCTAGGAAGTCGGCGGTGTTGTGGGTGAAGCCGGAAGGGGCGAGTAGCCCGTTCGTCTCGAGCCCGCTAAAAACCTCGCACGTCAAAATCGCCCCGCTCGTCAAGGCAGCTTGTGAACGAGCGCCGACCGCTGCGGAGATCGACGGTATTCTACATACCGAAAGGCGACTATATCGTGATCAAGACAAATCCACCAGAACTGGCTATCGGGATTGGTGGATCGATTAATCGTATTGGAAGGCAAAGGCGATGAAAATTGCGGTTCTCGTTCCGGTTTACAACGCCGAGCGCTATCTTCGCGAATGCCTCGACTCGATCTTGGCGCAACGCGGAGCAGAGATTTCGGTTTTCTGTTGTAATGACGGATCCACCGACGGCTCCGAGGCGATTTTGCGCGAATACGCGAATCGATATTCCAACGTCGCGTTCGTTTCGCAACCGAACGCCGGCGTGGTGGCGACGCGCAATCGTCTGCTCGACGGGCTTTCCGCCGAGTTCGACGCTTTCGCTTTCGTCGATTCCGACGATTATATTGCGCCGAATATGTATGCGCGTCTCGCGAAGGCGATGGAGGAGAGCGGCGCGGATGTCGCCGAGTGCGGAGCGGGAGCGGACCTAACAATCGACGATATGTCGGTTTTCGTATTGCGAAAAACCGCTCCCGGCGGGTGGATCAACGTCATCAACAAGCTTTATCGGCGCTCGTCGGTCGGCGAATTTCGTTTTCGCAAAGGTCTTTCGTTCGAAGAGGATTTCTTTTACAACTATGAAATTAACGCCGCCATTAAACGCAAGGTATTGGTTGCGGAGAACTTCTATACCTATCGCACGAACCCGGATTCGGCTACCAGTGTGTTGAATTTGCGGAAGTACTTCGATTCCGCTTTCGAGCGAATTCGACTTTCGAGCGAAGTGTTTCTCAACGCCGGGCGCATTCCCAAGGATAAGGAAGTGGCGTTTCGCGCCGAGCTTGCGAAAGACGCCTATCGGATGATGATTCGAAAGAACTTGAAGAAGAACCAAAACGCCGAGGAGCGCAAGGAGCTTTTTTTGGCGGCGAGTGATTATTTTGACAAGCTTGAGCGAGAGTATGACTTTAAGGCGGTTGGACTTAATTCGATTCAACATTTGCTTTATTGGTGCTGCCGGAAGCGCTATTATTCGCTCGCGCGAATCGTAGTCGCATTTACTTGAGTAGGTATAAGTAAAGTAATCATTCATTATAATGAATGAATCATCGTTATACGCTTGACCGTAGTCATATATTTATGATATTATTCATTTAAATGAATAAGGAGTCTATAGGTAAATATATATCTGAGCGACGCGAGGCGTTGAAGGTGTCACAGTATTATTTGGCCAAACTTTCCAATATTTCTGTGCATACGCTATCTAATTTGGAAACTGGTAACGGGAATGTGACTTTGAATACACTGATAAAAGTTTGCGAGGTTTTGGGACTAAAAGTGAAAGTTGGAGTATGAAGGTCGCCAAGGTTCATTATCGGGATATAATCGCGGGATCGCTTGTTCAAGATTCCAACGGTTACGTTTTTCGTTATGATCCCAATTATCTTGCGAACTCTTCGCTACCGGACATTTCCGCTACCCTGCCGAAGTCGTCGGCGGAATATCGTTCGCCATACTTGTTTTCGTTTTTCGCCGGGTTGCTCGCCGAAGGCGTGCAGAAGGAGCGTCAATGTCGAGAGTTGAAGATTGACGAGCATGACGATTTTACCCGACTCGTCGAAACCAGTGCTTACGGAGCAATAGGAGCGGTGTATGTTACAGCTTAATTTTAATTACGGCGATCTTGGATTGCCGGAGTTGAGAGCGAAAGCCAGTCGCGCATCGATCTCCGGAGTGCAGGAAAAGGTGCAACTCAAGCGGGTGCGTGGAGGATTTGCGGTAGTGGAGACGGGTGGCGACTTTATCTTGAAGCCGGCGCCACGCAATACGGCGGCGGAGCATTCAGGGGACATACCGCTAAACGAATGGACAACGATGCAAATCGCCAAGCGAATTTTTTCCATCAATACCGCCGAGCACGACTTGGTCGCATTCGCCGATGGTGAACTCGCTTACGTTACCCGACGCTTTGATTATCGCAACGGGGTGAAGATTCGCCAAGAGGATTTTTGCCAGCTTTCGAATCGTACCGAGGCGAAAGACGGGCCGAATTACAAATACGATGCGAGCTATGAAGAACTCGCCGAATTGATGCGCAAGTACTGCGCTTCCGCTTTAGTGGACAACCCCAAGGTTTTCAAAATAATTCTTTTTAATTACGTTTTTGCCAATGGAGACGCGCACCTCAAGAATTTTTCGCTGTTGGATAGCCCGCAGGGCGACTATATTTTGAGCCCGGCGTACGATTTGCTGAATACCGCCGTCCATTTCCGAAATGAACCGAGCGCCACCGGACTGGATTTCTTCGCGGACGGACATTTTACCGCGCGCTACGAGGAATTGGGCTTTTACTCATCGGTCGACTTCATCGAACTTGGTAAGTGCTTTTCGGTCGGCGAAGTAGATGTTCGAGCTATGATTGACGATTTTATCGCCAAGCGTGACGCGGTCTGGGAGTTGATTGGCTCGTCACCACTTTCCGCAGAGGTAAAGCGAATTTATCTAACGCGCTTCAACGACAGATTGAAGGCAATTTCGTTGTGATAATATGGTAAAGGTAAAATATTCATTATGATAAACGCAATTAAAACTTATTTGATTAACCTTGATCGCAATCCCGAACGGCTTAAGCACATGCAAGCGGTTCTTGGCGGTTTGGGGATTGAGTACGAGCGAATTGCTGGAGTTGACGGCAGGTTGCTTTCGGCTGAAGAAAAGGCGAAGTCATTTAATGCCAGGCGCTCCTACATTGCGAATAAAGGCGGTATGAGTGATGGTGAAATCGGTTGTGCGCTTTCACATGTTAAAGTGTATAGAGCAATGGTTGAAGCTGCCGTTGAAGTGGCGCTAATATTGGAGGATGATATTAAGTTGTCTCCTGACATTGGTGAAGCACTTGTCGAAATTAAAGGTTTAATTGATGTTAAAAAGCCCCAAGTGGTATCGTTGTCGTGTTTATACAATAATGATAAATGCGCTGGCGCCAAGGGATTGGTTTCGCAAAAATCAATGTGCAGTACGGATGGGTATGTAATTACCCTTCCTGCTGCCAAGGCAATTATTAAAGAAAATTATCCTGTTAAAGTTCCGTCGGATAAGTGGCGAAGGTTTAGCAAATATGCAGGGGTTAAACTTTTCCGTTTTTTCCCGCCTAAAGTGGCGCAAGTAGGTTTTGCAAGCACAATCATCAATCGCCATGAAAGTTTATCAGGGGTGAAAAAGCGTTGGTTGTATTTAGAAGATTGGTTTTTGTCAAGAATTCTTGGTAGATAGGCAATAATTTCTTGGCAAATATGATATAATGCGTCGTATGAAGGTAGTGGATACGATGGTTGTTGGCGTGAAGATTCTTGAGCCGGAAATGCATCGGGATTCTCGCGGGTATTTTTGCGAAACGTACAATCGCGATCGCTATTGCGCGCTCGGCATTACCGACGTATTTGTGCAGGACAACGAGAGCTTGTCGATGAAAGGCGTGGTGCGCGGGCTCCATTGGCAGGCGGGCGAACACGCGCAGGCGAAGCTACTGCGGGTTATCAGCGGATCGGTTTGGGACGTGGTCGTCGACATTCGCAAGGGTTCGCCGACTTTCGGGAGACACATCTCGGCGGTGCTTTCGGCGGAGAACGGCCATCAGCTTTACGTTCCGCGTGGCTTCGCCCATGGCTTTATCGTTCTCGAAGATAACACGCTTTTCAGCTACAAATGCGATAATGGCTATTGCCCTGCGGCCGAGCGGGGAATGCGGTTCGATGATCCGGAACTCAAGATAGAGTGGCCGGATATTGGAGTGAAACTTGTTTTGTCGGAGAAAGATCGTAAACATCCGTCCCTTGCGGAGATTGAACCGTGGTAAACATACTTACACTTAAATGGGGCAAGATGTACGATGCGGGCTATGTGAACCGCATCTATCGTGGCGTCAAGCGGTCGCTTCACCAGCCGTTTCGCTTTGTTTGCGTAACCGACGATCCAACTGGTCTCGAAGAAGGAATCGACGCGCAGCCGTTCCCAGAAAAGCCCGACTGGCTGAAGCTTAATTGGCGCTATCCCGCGTGGCCGAATATCTACGTTAAGTTGCTCGTTTTCGAGCAGGGCTTCGCCGCGCTCGAAGGGCCGACGCTCTTCCTTGATATCGATCAGATTATTACCGGAGATCTCGATCCGTTCTTCGAATATAAAAAAGGCGAGTTCTGCATCATCCGCAATTGGGTCGCCTTCAGAAAGCGCATCCTCCGGCCGGTGCCGTTTTGCGGAAATTCCTCGTGCTTCCGGTTTGACGCTGGCGAGAAGAGCGACTATATCTTCCAAAAGTTCAAAGCGGAGATCGATACCGCGCTCGATCCCGAAGTTTACGGTACCGAGCAGGAATACATGACTCACGCCGTCGGGTTTGAGAAGGTGAATTTTTGGCCGGATAATTTCGTTCGTTCCTTTAAGCGCGCTTGCACTTGGCCTTGGCCGCTCAATCACTTTTTAGTGCCGAGACTGAAGAAGGATACGCACATTCTTTGTTTTCACGGCTTCCCGACGCCGGAGCAGGCGATTGCCGGGTTCAAGGGCTCCAAGCACATCGACGGTTGGACTCGCCCCGCGCCGTGGATAAAGGAGCTTTGGGATAAGTGAAGACATTTATGAAGGCACTAAAGCCGATAGTTACCGATACATACGATTTTCCGACGCTTATTCGGGATGGAAATGTTTACGTTGATAAAACGGCGCTTTTACATCGATTGATCTCAAGAGTTGATGGATCGCTATTTTTTATGTCTCGCCCGCGTCGATTTGGTAAGTCGCTAATGATTTCGACCTTGGAGCAAATATTTAAGGGGAACAAGGCGCTTTTCAGAGGCCTTGCGATTGCCAAGACAAATTACGATTGGAAATCTTATCCAGTACTTCGCCTTGATATGTCACGCTTCGACAATTCATCGGGGGTTGTTGCATTTCAGAATCAGTTAATTGCGAGCTTGGGAGATGGCTTGACGGCCGCTGAGGCATTGGAGCATCGCATCACGGAATTGTCTAAGAAATCATCTTTTGGAAAGATAGTTGTGCTTGTTGATGAATACGATAGCCCAATTTCCGGTTTATTAGATCGCCCAGAAGAAATGGAGCGGATGCGTGAATTATTGCAGTCATTTTATCGTGTTTTAAAGAGTAATGTAGGGCGACTGCATTTTCTAATGATGACTGGCGTGAGTAAATTCACGAAGCTATCGGTTTTTTCAGGGATGAATAATTTAACTGACATTTCAATGTCTGAAAATTATGCATCACTTTTGGGTTATACTCGTGAAGAGATTGAATGTGTTTTTAGACCGCACATTAAGGCGTTTGCTGATAAGTTGGATAAAACGCCTACGGATATTATAGAGGATTTGCTTGCGTGGTATGATAGTTATCGTTTCTCTCCTGAAAATGATGTACATGTCAGTAACCCCGTGTCGATTGGTAGAGCATTGCAAGAGCGACGCTTTTATGGGTTTTGGGATGCTACTGGTAGTGCCACATTGATTGTTGAGAGATTGCGTAAATTAGGGCGCCTTCCGGATGAGATTGAGGGAATTAAGGTTTTCCCTAAAAAATTAGATATTTGCGATGCTAAAACTTTGCCATTTGCGGCTTTAATGTATCAAGGCGGGTATTTAACTATTAAAGACGTCGATCCGAGTGGTGAGCTTGTGTTGGGCATCCCAAATCGCGAAGTACGTTTGGCGATTTACGACGGACTGGTCGATTATTTGTTGAAAGATTCTGCAGACGCGTTTACTTCGATGGCAGTTAGCTTAAAAAAACAGTTGGATGATGATGAATCTGGCACACAACTAAGACGGGTTTTACAATCGATATTTGCCATGATTCCACACGAGTGGAAATTGAAGAGCGAAGCCGAGGCAAAACGATATTTCTTATTGTTCATGAAGATGGCCGGTGCAACCATCAATGCTGAAATTGAATCGGCGAATGGTCGCGCAGATGCAATCCTTGAAACCGAGAAGTGCGTTTTCATTTTTGAATTTAAATACGGTAAGTCGGCAAATGTGGCGCTCAAGCAATGTCACGCGCGCAAATACGCTCAGCCATACGCTACTGATAAGCGACGTATCGTTTATGTCGGGGTTAACTATGACACCCTAAAGCGGGGGATTGACACCCTAAATGACACCCTAAATGACACCCTAAATGACACCCTAAATTCACGCCTTTTGGCGTTGATTCGTCGGCGTCCTGGTCTGCGTAGACCGGATCTTATGATGTCTTTGGGAGTTTCCGAAAGCTCGGTGGCACGGAGTCTGCGCGAACAAAAGGATGAAATTGAATTTAGAGGAGCGCCAAAGACAGGCGGATATTTTATCAAGTGAAAAAGATTAAGGTAAAGTTTATCGACTACTACGGGCTAGACCCGAAGGGTTTGCTGATTTACCAAATCTTGACGAAATTCTACGAAGTCGAGCTTTCGGAGAAGCCCGACTATGTAATCGATGGTGGACTGGGGCGCGAATACGTTAATTACGATTGCGTGAAGCTGATTGTAATCGGCGAAAGTTATGTTCCCGATTTCAACGAGTTCGATTATGCCATAGGTTTCGACCATTTGCAGTTCGGAGACCGATATTTGCGTTTTCCGCTATACGCAATGTACGGCCAATATCGTCAGCTCGCCGAAACTCCGTTGTCGGGCGTCGACCCCAAGCTCCTGCTCAATCGTGGATTTTGCAGCTTCGTCGTGTCCAATGACGAGGGCGATCCGATGCGAGTAGAGTTTTTCAAACGGCTCTCCAAGTATAGGCCAGTCGCCTCGGGCGGCAAGCTTTTCAATAATGTCGGTGGGCGAGTGCCCGACAAGATGGCGTTTATCGCTAAATATAAGTTCAATATTGCCTTCGAAAACTCGTGCGTCCCCGGATACACGACTGAAAAGGTGATGGAGCCGATGGCGGCGCGTAGCTTACCGATTTACTACGGTAACCCGCTTATTGCCGAGGACTTTAATCCATCGGCGATGGTGCACGTCGCTTCGCGCGACGATATGGAGAGGGCGATCGAAGAGATTGTCGCGCTCGACAAGGACGACGACGCCTACTTGAAGCGGCTTTCCGCGCCGGCGATTGTCCATCCGTACGCATGGCACGAGGCGCGATTGACGGAGTTTTTGCGCCACATCTTCGATCAGCCGCTCGAAAAGGCGAAGCGGCTCAATGACTATGGCTATCAAATAAACATTCGACGTCGGCTTCATCGACTCTGGAATATGTACGAGTGGACGAGCCCAGCGAGGATTATCAAACGCATAAAGCGGAAATTTAAGTGAAAGTATCGATAATAATTCCCGTTTATAATGTCGAGCGATATCTCGCCCGGTGTTTGGATTCGGTTATCGACGCTTCCCGAAAATTGCTTATTCGGGACGCCAAGTATTCGGTCGAGATAATTTGTGTTAACGATGGCTCGACCGACGGCTCAACAAAGATTCTTTCTAAGTATGCCGATAAAGTTAAAATCATTGAAAAACCTAATGGCGGGCTTGGTTCGGCGCGTAATGCGGGGCTGGACATTGCAACTGGCGACTACATAATGTTTGTCGATTCCGACGACTTTATTGCGCGCGATGCGCTTGTTAAGTTTGTGGTTGCTGCAGAGTCATCCAATGCGCCGATAGTGGTTTCGACTTCATTCGCGAAAGATACGCTCGACAGTAGGCGTGGCCGCTTGCCGGTCGGAGATTGGAAACTTCGCCCTGCGAAATGGATTGCCGGAAAGAAGGTGCAGTATTCGGCATGGAATAAGCTTTATAAGGCAGAACTTTTTAAAGCTCGTCGTTATCCAACGACAATCTACGAGGATTTCCCTGTTACTACTGGGATTTTCTGTGATATTAATTATTTTGCGGCGATTGACGAGCCGCTTTATATTTATTGTACCAACGATGGCGCCTCATCTCTCGTGCGTTCTCCGCTAACCAAACGTAAAGTCACCGACTCGCTTACCGTAATTCGTATGGTACTTGAGTATGTAGAGGGTATGAGTATGCAAAAGCTCAAGTTTGCTCGTCATCAAGCAGCCGATGGGCTTTCATCAACCATTGGTCAGGTTTATAAAGCAAAGAATGTCGAACTTACAAAGTATTTCCTCGGCGAGCTCGAAAAATTCTTTGACCAATATCCCGAAATGCATAATTTGATTTCACTCAAGGCCAAAGTTCGACTTTGGATAATGGCTCGAGACTCTTGAAAAGGTGCGGTAAACGATATTGCGAGACTCTTGAAAAGGTGCGATGGTAAATGATATAATTCAAATATGAAACGCAAAATATATGAAAAACTTTTACAATGGAAAAACACCAGTAATGGTGAAACGGCACTTTTAATTGATGGAGCACGGCGAGTTGGCAAGAGTTATATTGTGGAAGAATTTGCAAGAAATGAGTATAAGAGTTATGTAATTGTCGATTTTAGTAAGGTTCAATCAGAATTAAAGCGAGTTTTTAATGAATATTTAAATGATATTGATACATTTTTCTTTTATTTTGAACGTTTGACGAAAGCTAAACTTATACGAGGCAATGCGTTAGTTGTATTTGATGAAGTTCAAAAATTCCCTCGAGCACGTGAGGCAATTAAGCATCTTGTTAAAGATGGACGTTACCATTATATTGAAACTGGCTCACTGATTTCAATTAATAAAAATGTGAAGGATATTCTAATTCCAAGTGAAGAACGTAGGATTCAGATGTATCCTATGGATTTTGAGGAATTTCTCTGGGCTCTTGGAGATGAAGCGACTATGCCACTTTTGCGTGATTGTTTTACCAAGCATCGTCCGTTGGAAGCGAAAACGCATCGCCAAATTATGGATATTTTTAGGCAATATATGGTTATTGGAGGGATGCCACAAGCGGTAGAGAAGTTTGTTGCGACGCACAGTCTTGAGTTGGTTGATGCAATAAAGCGTGATATTATTTCGCTTTATCGTGCAGATATTCTTAAGTATTCTGGCGTGCTTAAGCATAAGGTATTGTCAGTATTTAATGCAATCCCATCTCAACTTTCTAAGCATGAGAAGAAAGTGACTTTATCAGAAATTCGGCGCAACGCAAAAATGCGAGATTTTGACTCTACGTTTGAGTGGTTAGATGCAGCGATGACGGTTAATGTGTGCTATAATACTACTGAACCAAATATTGGGCTTGAGCTCAATGTGGATCGTAGTTCATTAAAATGTTATATGGGTGATACTGGATTGCTTGTTAGTCTTGCATTTGGCGAGAGTGAATTGGCAACAAAATCAATTCATGATCGCCTTTTGACAGGCGATATTGAACTTAATGAAGGTATGATAGTGGAGAATGTTGTTGCTCAGATGATTCGTGCGGCTGGGCATAAATTGTATTTTTACTCAAAATCAAGCCGCGACGAGGTCAAGGATAGAATGGAAATAGATTTTCTGCTATCAAAATCTATTACTGAACGCACAAATAATATTTCACCAATTGAAGTAAAGAGCGGACGATCGTATTCAACTCAATCGTTAACGAAGTTTAAAACCAAGTTTGACCGATATCTTGATCATTCGTATGTTCTTCATGTGAAGGATCTTAGGGTTGGTGATGATGGAACTATGTGTCTTCCGCTTTATATGGCACCGCTTTTAGTTGAACGTATATGACAATTCCTATCGTTCATTGCTTCGATCATAATTACGTTTTACCAGCGGCGGTTGCGTTTCAGACGCTACTCGAAAACGCCAAGACGCCGAATGCGAGCTACGAGCTTTACGTCATCGGCTCTGGAATTACCGATGCGGACAAGGCGCTGCTTTCCAAGGTCGTAGCCAAGTTCCCCAACGGAAGATTGACGTTTCGCGAGCCGCCGAAGAATCCCGTTCCCGAAGGCGGGATATCCAAGAAGGGCCATTATTCCGCAGATTTGTACTACAAGTTGATGCTGCCAGATTTATTCCTGGAATTGGACAAAGCGATTGTTGCGGATGTGGATGTGGTTTACGAGGATGACATTGCCAAGGCGCTTGAGCTCTTTGAGGCGGATGGGAAGGCACTGGTCGGCGGCGTGTGGGATCTTGGATATGCGGCATACCACAAGGCGGGATTGTTTCCGACTGGCAAGCCGCTTATCAAGAGGTATCTTCGCAAATATTCACCAAGCGAGGTGGATGCGCTGAGGATTGGCGCGGGATTGCTCGTTTACGATATGCGCCGATTGCGGGAGGATGGTATGGCCCGCGAATGGATGAATTTTGCCGTTAAAAATTCGTATCGGGCGATATTGCCCGAACAGGAGGCGATAAATCTCGTTTGTGGTGATAAGCTTATGATGCTTCCGCTTAACTTTATGGCAATTGCCGAGCATGCGGCGGCTTTTGATGAAATGACTGAGGATGAGCGCAGACGTAATTCTGCATGGAATGAAATGTATGCGCGACCAGTTCAAATGCACTACGCTTCCGCGACCAAACCGTGGAAAGACCCCGGATCGTCGCGCGCCGATTTATGGTTTGCCGCCTGTGCGCGTGCTGGGCTTATTGAAGAATGGAGAGCGTGGTATGCAAAGTACTCGCGTCCCATCGTCGAGTTGATGGAAGCAAAACGATTGCTAAGTATCTCTTGCTCTATCGGCAAGCGCATTTTCAATTTGCAATTGACGAAGCGATGATACCCAAGGTCACTATTGCCACGGCCGCTTATAATGTACTTTCAAGTTGTGGCTTGGAGGCGATGGAAGAGAGCGTGCGAAGCGTTGCCGCGTTGCCAGTTGAGCATGAGCATATTATTTATGATGGCGCTTCGACGGATGGAACGCTTGAGGCGCTACGCAAGTTGGGGAAAGAGATTTCTACTTTAAGGATAGTATCGGAAAAGGATTCGGGAATTTATGATGCGTTAAATAAGTGCCTACGTGATGCGCGGGGCGATTATTTTTATGTACTAGGGATGGATGATCGGATTATTGATGGTGAAGCGTTTTGTGAATGTGTGACCAAGGCGCTTAGGAACAAGGCGGACATGTTGATTGCAAAAGTCGTGATGCAAGATAAGCGTGATGTTCGCCCGGCGACCATGTTTGGAAGCTATCGCCACGCACGGATGCACAGCTACAGTCATCAAGGAGTGATGGTGAGGACGGCTTTGCTGAAGGAATATCCTTTTGATCAGAGTTATCGCATTACGGCGGACTATAAGCAACTGCTTACCCTTAATTGGAATGGGGTAAGAGTTCGTATGCTTAATAAGAAGATCGCATATTGTTCTCAAGCCGGTGTATCGTCTATGGTAACTGAAAGGTGCGCTGAAGAGACCATTAGGGTGCAAAAAGAAGTATATTCATTAACCGATATAGAGATAAAGAAGTTTTTGGATAGTGGATTTTTGCCATTCAGGGTAGTTGCGCATCTTTTGTTTGTCGGCGGTGTTTTTTCGCTTTTCATGGGATTGTCCATATTGGGTTCCTATATTTGGCGTAAGCATAAGACGAATTTGCATAGTAAATATTATTTATTTAATTTGTTGATTTATCAACATTTGAAGAAGTCAGCTCGTGCTGATAAAACGAAAGGGAAACTGTGTCAAAATATTGGTTAGTATCATTTGCTGATTCTCGGATGCAAGGCGCATTAAATCGGCTAAGAGCTCAAGCCGATGGGGTTAATATATTTGGAGATAGGATTTGCTTATTTACTGAGAACGATTTAGACCCACAATTTAAAAAACAAATGGCCAATCGCCTTATTCTTGGTTCGCGTGGGTATGGTTATTGGTGCTGGCGTCCACAAATTATACTGCAGATGTTTGAGAAGATGGACGATGGCGACGTTTTATTATTTGTAGATGCTGGGTGTCACATTAGAAAGGAAGGAGCTACTCGTATACGTCAGTATCTTGAGTTTGCAGCGAAATATGGGATTTTAGCATTTTCGTATAAGCCATTGGATGAAACGGAGGCAAAGGATATATCAACGCATTTTTTTGTTGAAGGTGAATGGTGTAAAGGAGATGTCTTAGATTATTTTGGTGTACGAAATCGTGAGGATATAGTTCAAAGTGGGCAAACTTGCGGTGGTGTTTTTTGCGCGAAAAAAGATGTTTCGGTTATTGATTTTTTTAAGCGAATTAAAAACATTGCGGTCAATCATTATAATCTTATCGACGATAGTCCATCTATTTCTGCTAATTTGCCTATATTCAAAGCACATAGGAATGATCAATCAATCTTCTCTATTATGGTGAAATTGGCTGGATACCCAACTATTTCTGCAGGAGAAACTGATCGTATAGGAATATGTGCCAATCGAGAAGGGAATGATTGGCCGAAGACATGGGATGATGTGATTAACTTGCCAGTTAACCCTGGAATACTGGCAAAAAGAGATCTTGGTGTTTATAAGTTATTTTTTAGGAAGAAGGTTCGCCTTTTTAAAACAATAATATTTTTTAAGTTTAAATTATATGGCGAGAGAGGATGGAAGTGTGATGAAAAACAGTTGCTTTCGGTATGGTGTAGCCCGATTGTACATTTTCGTAGGCGCAATACTTTATATGTTTTTGGTAAAGAAATTGAGACAAGATAGGAAGTATAATATGAACGTATTTGAAAAAATTAGAGATGGTGATAAGCGTATAGTGAAGATGTTTGGATTCACCATAATGTCTTACACTCATCGCGAATCGAGCGTTCCGATTTTTATGTCACGTTCAAATAATGAATTAATTAATATTCCTCGTGGATGTAGAATTGAGATATTTGGAGAGCGCAATCGTGTTGTTTTTAGAGGAAAGGGTGGCGGTACTTTTTCGGGAACAATTTATATTGGGGATTCAAATTGTTCAACTAATGATTGTTTTGTTGAGATTGGTGATGGCACTGCGGCAAACGGGTGCATAATACGCCTAATGGAAGATAATACTAAGCTTGTCATGGGCAATGATTGCATGCTATCGGATAATATACATATATGGGCTTCTGATACTCATACCATTACTGATGCAAGTGGAAAAATAATTAATTGGGGGAAGTTTGTTGAGATAGGAAGCCATGTATGGATTGGGACTGGTGTTACAATACTCAAAAACACTAAAATCCCATCCGGAACAATAGTTGGCGCGCATAGTGTTGTGTCCGGATGTAAAATAAAGGAAGAAAATTGTATTATTGCCGGCAGCCCAGCTAAAGTCGTCAAGACTAATGTAACATGGCATCGCGAGCGTCCAAAGCAATATTTACGCGAAGGATAAATTAAATGGAGAAATATAGATATGGAAATTTCAGTCATAATGCCAGTATACAAGGTGGAGAAATATCTTCGCCAAGCAATTGATTCGGTTTTAGCGCAAACCTTTAAGGATTTTGAGCTAATTATTGTTGATGATGGCTCTCCTGATGGTTGCCCAGCAATTTGCGATGAATATGCCAAAAAGGACTCAAGGATTAAAGTTATCCATAAAGAAAATGGAGGATCATCTTCAGCACGTAATGCAGGACTTGATATTGCTAAGGGTAAGTGGATTGCGTTTATTGATAGTGATGATCAGTATAGGCCCGAGATGCTTATGAAGATGTGGACATTGGGTGGGCAAGATGATGAAATCGATTATGTGCATTGTAGTATCGAAATGGTATCTAATGGTTTTCCTATAACAAAAGAAGATATAGAGTACAATACTCAACCATTTGATGACATTCGTTCATTAACAAACGAGATAATTTTATCATCCGATTGCTCTACATGTAATAAATTGTTTCGCGCAGATATAGTTAATTCATTTAAATTGCGTTTTCCTGAAGGTTTGCGATTTGAGGACTTTTTCTTTTATAATGCATTTACAATAATTGCTCGCAAAGTTGGATTTATATCTGATAGGCTGTATGTGTACAGGCGACGCCCGAATGCAAATGTGACGCAGATGATGGGCAATGATGTTAATGTTTCGCATATATTTGATCCTATTATCATATGGCGCACATTGGTGGATTTCTTGAAAAGGTGTGAAAGATTGCAAGGACAGCAACATGTGGTGTTTCAATTACTTATGCAGTGTATTAGTATTTCAAATCTTGATGTTCCAAAAGCAGTAGGAATTTGTGCAGCAAAAGGGTTGCTTTCGTATGCTAATCTTAATCCGCGAGATTTTACATTTGGTGAAAAAGCTAATCTGTTTTGGTGGCGTCATGGTAAGCCAGGTGGTGGATCCATTAAATATCTTGGCGGATTAATTAAATTACAATTGAGAGAGCGAAAGATTAATGTACGGCTTTTTGGCATCAGAATTTTTACAGTTAATATTTGATTAAGATGAAGTATATGAAAACTTTTTTCTGGATTTCTATCTCGGCGTTAGCTTACATATTGCTTACGGTGCTAGTTTGGTATCCGTTGATGATTTTTTCATTGGAATGTGATTTATTTGATACATCGGTTAATGCAATTTTTTGGAGTGGAATACTTTATGCCGCATTGGTAATTGGTATATTTACTCTTTGTTGGTGGTTTTTATTGCGTAACCGTGCATCGGTTTGGATTGCATCATTTCTTTGCTTTTGCGGTATTATTGTGTATTTTTATCTTTTTATCTGCCCTGTAAATACTGGTACTTTGCAAGGCGCTGAATTAATGAATGCTGATGCAATTAGTCGTAGTGTACTGGAGAAAATCGTTGAGATAGCATTACTGGCTGGATTGTTTTGTATTTGTAGATTGTTAATAAATAGATTTAGCTTTTGGTGTTTTGTTGCCGCTTTTTCTGTACTTAATTTGTTAGCTGCGATTCAAGCAATAGCTGCGATTGCCAATCAACATAGATGCGATGATTGCGAGACAGTATCTGTTAATGATGTTGATTTAACAAAAGAAGGAATTAAACTATCTACGGTACATAACAATGTGTTTGTGTTTTTATTAGATATGGTCCAAGGCGCGTCATTTAGAAA
This sequence comes from Kiritimatiellia bacterium, assembly GCA_045599445.1. Lineage (GTDB taxonomy): Bacteria > Verrucomicrobiota > Kiritimatiellia > RFP12 > UBA1067 > UBA1067. The sequence goes on from JAZRWB010000075.1 coordinate 61,031, forward strand.
TATATTTGACGACAAAAGTATTGCTTCAGAATTGGATGGTTTTGTTTGGTATTCTAACTGTGCATCAGTTGCAAACATGACAATACCATCAACATTATCAATTTATGGTGGATATAAATATTCTCCAGGAGAAATTGGACGTCTACCTGGCTCTATAGATGACAAATGTGCGCAAGCAATGGGTGAACTGGTGAATGACACTTCATCACTTGGATATGATTTTTCGTATTATTATCGCCGAGCTAATTTGGAATTTAAGAATAAATGGATGACATCGTCACCGCTGTTCTCGCAAGAGTTATTGTCTAGGCTATTAGATCAAGAGATATGTACAATAGGGAAATTAAAACTTGATATTTTGCGCTGTTTTTCTTTGTTTCGCGCAGCTCCACTATTGCTCAAAAAATGGATATATCATCGTGGGTTTTGGAGGTTTTGTGATGAGCCAGATGGATGTGTTTCTTTTGGACAGGAGCATTCATTTTGTAGAGCGTTACCAATACTTTCCGTGGCACATAGTGGGGGGCGAGGTAATGTCAATTTTTTCCATACGGATATTACCCATAACCCATGGGGTGTCCCAGAAAATGGACATTTAGAAAAATGTGATAATGTTAAGATATTATCTTGGACTATGCGACAACTGTGTGCATATTTTAAGTGGATGAAGGCAAATGGAGTTTATGATAATACGCGAATTATTATTTGTTCAGATCATGGACTATGTAATATGAAGAATGATGATTTTAATCCTGATACCGATCCTATGTTGCATCGAGAGCTTTGGGAACAATTAATAAGTGGGGTAAAAGATAGTAGTTGGCTGGAGGAGCAGAGGATTCAGTCACTTAATGCACTTTTATGTGTGAAAGATTTTGGTGTAAGATCGTCAATTCGTGAATCTAAAAAATTAATAAGTAATGGTGATATTAGAGAACTGGTGACATGTGACAATGTACAATCATCGGTTGGTAATATGCCATCGACGCGTAGGGCATATATTTGCGAGCCTCCAAAAGATGGTTCTTGGTTTCATGGTGAACAAAATCACAATCTTAATGCTTTAGTTGGGTTTGAGATTAGAGATAACATTTATGATTTGAGGAATTGGGTGCGCATTCCAACCTTGGATAGCATAGGAAAGTAAGATGTTAAAATGATTAAGGTTTATACATACTTTTGTACTTCGTCAATTCACAAGGGCCATCTCAATATTATCAACGAAGCTTGCAAACTCGGTGAGCGTCGATTGAAAAAGTAAACGAAAGTTTATGGTATTGAACAGGCCTCGGCGGCGTTTTGCGTTGTCGAGGTTTTGTTTACTTTTGCAAAGATGGCGAAATTCGTAGAAATTATCAGAGTCGAAGATGAAGTCGAAGTCGAACAAAGGAGGGTAGAATTCCTCTGTTCACCCTCAACTTCAACTATCTCTTCAAGCGAAAGTCGTATCTACGACTTGGAAGTTGCGTAGGCCCAGGGTATTTACAAATTGCGCTTGCCGTTGATGAGAATAGTGTGGTATAATAGACATACATTGATCTTTGACATCGGCGGGTGGCAGTTGCGCCCGCTATCGGGCTGAAGCGAGAAATCGTCGAGGCCAGAACCTCAAAATCGGAGTCCACAACGAGCCGAGGAGAGGAGTTGGGAACTCCCAAAAGGATCTTGACAGCGTACGCAGCTTGCGTACTGAGCTTTATCTGAAAACCGCTAATTTCCAGAGAACTAAAGCGAGGTATGTGAGTGCGTCACGTGGCAAGTTCCATGTGGCGTGCTTTCTGATCGTGTTTTAGTTCGGGCTCTTAGCGGTGCCTCTTGTAAGACAAGATTCGGAGGGTGCGCCACACTATTTCCACGCAAAAGAAACGCGAGAGAACAAGCGGCACATTCAACCTGAGCGACAGATGTGAATGTGCCGCTCTTCTTTTACCCGGGCGGGGAGGGTGGTGCAAGGTATGGGGCGCGGGAAAAGAAAGGGAGCTTAAATGAATGCTGAAGAAATAATGAAAATTCTATATTCAACTTCGAAGGAAGATTGGATTGTGTCCCCTGATACAGATTCATACACTTACAGAGCAGATGTTTTATTGAGGATACAAAAACATCCTGTTGATTATTCCATTACGTTTGAGGGTGAGGATTGGGCTGTGGATCATAATGACCCTAATGCATACAAGGTCATTTACGGTGTTTACTATGGGGATTCCTTTATAATAGAGAAAACCCTTGTTGCCGTTGATGGTTGTCGCGCAATTTTACCCATGCCCCGAAAGGGTACGACTGAAATCTCACTCGAAGACTACAAGTTCGCGAAGATCGTTGCTCCTAATTCGTTGGATGAATACATAGCTCGTTCGTGATTAAATGTAGCTGAGGCTAATTGATAGCTATTGCCTTTACGCGATGAATTACATTAGTAAGGAGAACGATATGATTAAAGATAAAAATACCCTTGACAAGTGGTTTGCGAATAATTATCAAGGTTATGGCGAGGTTGAGAATCTTTATCATTATACGTCTATTGAGGCATTGGAAAGTCTGACGCGAGGAGAGGGCGATCTTCGACTCACACATTACAAATTCTTAAACGATAGAAGCGAGTTCGACATTGGAAGGCAAACTATAATTGAAATTCTTCAAAGCCTAAATCTTGAGCATAAAGAAAAGTATCTTCAAGAAATTCAAGGGAATGACCTTGATACGCAATTCCTTCAGAAGCAGTATCAGATGCCTTGGATCGCGTCGTTCTCTGCCGAACGTGATTCTTTATATCAATGGATTGCATACACGCCTCGTGACAAGGGCGGTATCGCATTGTCACTGAATACCCGAGAATTGTTGCAGAAGGTGCAAACAGCAAATGCTTCTTATGGAAGGTTTGATTGTGACACGGGATTAGTGCCTTGCATTTATCTTGTGCCGTGTTTCTATAAAAATAAAGACACGGACCGATTAAGTGAGTTTGTCGATTTTCTATTCGGAACGTATTTGCCCGATGTTCAATCACGATGCAAAAAGGAAGAGGGGCGTAGGACTGCTTTCTATGAGGTTGTGATGATCGGTTCGTCGCTGATTAAGCATGATGCATTCCGCTTTGAAAGGGAATGGAGGATTGTGTTTCTTCCGAATCAAGAGGAGCAGATGAAGGTCGTTATGCCGTATGGGAATAAGTTAGCATCTGGACTTTGGGATGCCCAACACCCCTTTGGGCAGGATGTAAAAGAGGTTATGCTTTCGCCACATGGGAACCTCGAGGCTCTTTCAAAGAAGGTAAACTGGATAAAGGAAATGCGGTCGTTGCCGTTTAAGCTGTCGCCAAGTGACATACCGTATGTAGGTTGAAAGCGGAAGAAAATATAAGCAGGTTCAAGAAGAATTTGCGGAATTTAGCAAGGAAGGAAAGAAAAAATGAAAAAGATGATTGGTGCGCTGTGCTGTGTATTGCTGTCATTGTCTCTATTTTCCGACATCAAAGTTTCGGATGTGAAGGTATTTTCGGGTTATCCGTGGCATGAGGTGGCTATCGGATACACGATTACCGGCACTGCGGATGAAACCTTTGGATTGCAGATTTCCGCTACGGATAATGTGAGTGGTAATAGTTACGAATGTAAAACGCTTGATGGTGTGAGTTTGACAGAAGGTAACCATATTGTAAAGTGGAATGCTTCTGCGGATGGAGCAAAGTTTAAATCAAGTAGTGTGGTTTTTACTGTTAAAGTCGGAAAACTCCAATATTGTGTAGTCGACCTTTCGGGCGGAACGATGGCTACAAGCTACCCTGTAACGGAACTGATAGACGTTCCGTGCGGCGGTTGGACAGATGAGTACAAGACGACAAAGCTCGTATTACGGCGCATAGAGGCGGGATCGTTTATCATGGGAGACGACCAGGCGAACGAAGTGCATCGTGTGACACTAACATGCCCGTTCTATATGGGTGTCTTTGAAGTGACACAAAAACAGTGGTCTCTTGTGATGGGGACGGTTCCTTGGTCGAGTACTAGATACGGAAAGGGCGAAGATTATCCAGCGCATTACATTTCGTATGATATGATTCGAGGTAATGTAAAGGGTGCCCTTTGGCCGATTTCGTCGGAGGTAGATCTAGACAGTTTTATGGGAAAACTTCAATTGAAGACTGGGCTCGTTTTCGATTTACCGACTGCGGCTCAATGGGAGTATGCCTGTCGTGCGGGATCAACAACGACCTACTATTGGGGTAATGTTATACATGGCGATTTTGCGTGGTATTCTTCCAATTCAAATGGTAAGGCACATCCTGTCGGAACAAAGACACCAAATGCCTGGGGACTTTATGATATGAGTGGTAACATGTGGGAAAGATGTAGGGATTGGGCTGGATCGTTGGTGTATGGAATGGATCCTCAAGGTGTGTACTTTGACGTTGGACGAGAGGATCGTGGTGGTTCGTTTGACAATTCGGAAGGGAGTCTTGTGTCATCCTTGCGTCACAGTCAAAGTCCGGAAGTCCCGGACGATGACTTTGGATTTCGCGTTTCTAGAACTCTTGTTGCTAATTGTTCAGTCGTATTTAACGCTACCGGTGGAGCGGTGGGAATGGCATCACGAGTAATCAATTGTGGTACACCTCTCGGTGTACTTGAGACCCCCGTACGAGAAGGGTTCGAGTTTTTGGGTTGGTACACGGCTGAAACGGGCGGGACTCGTTTCGACGAGTCAGCGATTGTGCGTGGCGATTTGACGCTTTATGCGCGATGGGTGCCGATAGATGAAACTGAACTGTATTGTGTCGTTGATCTTTCGGGGGGGACAAGCGTGACTAACTATTCAGTATCGTATATGAACGCTGTTCCTGAGGGAGGTTGGACGGATGAGTATAAGACAACAAAACTCGTATTGCGCCGTTTGAATGCGGGCACGTATGTCATGGGGAATGATCAAATGGATGAGACGCATCGAGTGACGCTCACGAAATCGTTCTATGTGGGTGTCTTCGAAGTGACGCAGAAACAATGGTCTCTTGTGATGGGGACGAATCCCTGTGCCAACACTTCTTACGGGAAAGGGGATGATTATCCTGTTCATTATGTCTCATATAATATGATTCGTGGCAGTTTGGAGGGGGCTCAATGGCCGACATCATCGACCGTTGATACGATGAGCTTTGTCGGTCAATTGAGAACGAAGACAGGACTTGATTTTGATCTGCCGACTGAAATACAGTGGGAATATGCGTGTCGTGCGCATTCTGTGACCGGATATTATTGGGGTAATTCTATGAATGATGATTACGCATGGTATGATTCAAATTCTGGTGGCAAAACACATCCGGTTGGAAGGAAACGACCGAATGCTTGGGGGCTGTACGACATGTGTGGCAATGTGTGCGAATGGAATCTTGACTGGTATGACTCGACCCTGCCGTACGGTACAGAACCAAGGGGGCCTTCTTCTTCGGGGGTGGGGCGGGTGTTTCATGGTGGTGGCTGGTTTGCTAATGCGAACAGCTGCACGTCATCCTATCGGGGCGGTTGTCCTCCGGTGGGTGCCAACAATGACAGCGGTTTTCGCCTAGTCAGAACTCTGTCCAAGTAATTATATGGCAAAAGGAATCGGGTACGTGTGTTAGGTTCGGCAGTACCCTTCCGTGGGCCGATGAAGAAAAGAATGCGAAATGGATAGGTTGATGAAAATGAAGAAAATTGTGTTGCTGGCTGCTCTGACGTTTTCAGTTATGTATTCTGCTGGGGCCGAGGTCTATGCTGAGGCGAGCTCGGTTGCAGTAACTGTTGACACGATGTCTGTCGAGGGGGGGGGATGTTGAGGCGCCTGTTTCGATCGCCTACGGGAGCGTAGGCCCTTTTGATTGTACACTTTCCTTAGATGGCGTTGAATTGATGTCGTCTACGGAAAATGGAATCTATCGGTGGTGCCCGAATTCACTTGGAGAACATACGCTCGTGTGGTCTTCCGGGAATATGGCGATGACGACGACGGTGAATGTCGTGTCGCTGGTGATGCCTACTCCGGAAATTACGCCTGTGGACGGTACGGTGATTGGCGATTCACAATCAGTCATGATTTCAAGTGTTGTGAATGATGCGCAAATCTACTACACAATAGATGGCAGTGAGCCGACGAGTTCGTCGGCGGCCTATCAGAAGCGCTTCCGCGTGTCGGGTAAGACGACCGTCAAGGCGATTGCAATGCGTGAGGGGTGGACCGATAGCGTGGTCGCAGTTGCCCATTACGCGCTCGGGCAGTGCCCTGATCCAGTGATCGTTTCGGCGGGCGGGGAGACTTTCCTGCACAATGGCAATCAGGTTTCGATTGACTGGAATTGCGCGGATGGCGTTCTGCGGTATACGACGGACGGCAGCGATGTGACGGAGACGAGTCCGGCGTATGCGGGTGCGTTTACGATTGACGACACGACCGTGATCAAGGCGAAGGCGTTTGGTGAAACGTACTTCGACAGCGTGCAGGTAGAATTGACGGTGACGCGCGAGTGGGAACCGGTTGCGATGCCGGTGATCGCCGCGCCGGAAACGTTCAGCGGCGGCAAGACAACGGTGACAATCTCGTGTACGACCGAGGGGGCGCTCATTCGCTATACGACGGATGGTAGCGAACCCAACTCGCATTCGCGCCGCTATTCGGGTCCGTTCGAGGTGAGCGAGACTATGGTTGTGAAGGCGTTTGCGAGTTTGGCAGACTACACCAATTCTGCAATCGCCACGAAATTGATCACGAAGGTGTGGGCGATTGGCGATTCCGTGGGGTTGCCCGACCACTCGTTTACGACGGAGGGTGGCGCCGGCTGGGTCGACGAGGGCGGAGTCGCGATGAGGTCCGGCGCGATTGCGGACGAACAGGTGTCGACCCTGAAGTCGACCTTCGTCGGCAAGGGACGCCTGACATTCGACCTCAAGACCTCGTGCGAAGAGGACGATCCGGTCTTCATGGAATACGACCATGCCGAGATATGGATCGACGGCGTTCGCAAGGTGAAGCGCGACGGCGTGCACGACTGGTCGACGTTTGTCTACGATCTTGGCGAGGGACCGCATGTTGTCGAATGGAAGTATGTGAAGGACGACCTCGACGAGGTCCGATACCCGGGCGAAGATTGCATTTGGGTGAGGAATGTCGTCTGGCTCCCCGAATCTACCTGTACGACGGAAGTACCGGTTCCGCTTTCCTGGATTAGGGAGAAGTTCGGCGATCTCGGTACCTACTACTACGATTACGAGGAGAAGGCCAACGGGGTTGCCGCGAACGGGCATAGGGTCTGGGAATGCTACGTCGCCGGCGAAGACCCGACGGACGCCACTTCGAAGCTTACGGCGCTCATTGAAATGTCCAATGGCGTGCCGTTGGTTTCCTGGACGCCGGATTTGAATGAAGGTGCGGGTAAGGTCGGTACGAGAATCTACACCATCATGGGCTCGAACGATTTGAAGAATTGGTCGGCCGTTCCCGATGGACAGGAAGTGAACTTCAAGTTCTTCAAGGTCGTGGTGGAAATACCGCGTTGAGGCAAGGGATAACCGTCCCGATCGTCCGTCCTTAGGAACCCGTTGGGGGCAGACCGCGAAGTACAGCGCCTCCGCGTTCTCCGCGCTCTCTGCGTGAGGAAGATGTCTCACGCGGAGAACGCCGAGTACACAGAGGCTTTTCAGACGCGGTCCGCGTGGGGCGCCGACCGGTGGGTATACAATCGCGCGGGGACAGTCCCCAGGGATGAAGATTTCGGTGTGGAATGGTTCCGCGCCGTAATCTTCGCGTTGTCGGGCGTGAGAAAGTTTGATTGGGTGGTGGGAATGAAATTGCCCGTTACATCTCTGGGGTTTCAGGAAACTGGTAGCGTGAATATGGTTTTCGCCAAAACGCCGAACGGAAATACGCCAAAACGCCGACCGGGGTGGCCCAGTTTGAGTTTGGCACGAAATGACAGATTTTGGCATTTCGTGCCAAATGTATTCTTGCACGTGGAGAACAGGTTTGCTATAATCTGTTCCGCCTTGAAAAGGGAGAATACACAATGTTTCTTGGTCGAGAAAAAGAATTGGAGTCGTTACGGCGATTGTTGGAGAAGCCGACGGCTTCGCTTGTTGCCTGCCGTGGACGTCGGCGGATTGGCAAGTCGACGTTGTTCAAAGAGTTCGCGCAACGCGAACACCTCGGTTTTATTTCAATTGAAGGATTGGGACCGCGGAAGGGGCAGGGCAATGCCGACCAATTGCGCAACTTCGGAGAATGCCTTGCGCGACAGACGAAAGGGAAATTGAAAATTCCGCAAACATGGCCCGAGGCATTCCATCTGCTTTCCACACGCATCCCGAAGCGGGGGTGGCAACTCGTCCTTCTGGATGAAATTTCGTGGATGGGGAGGCACGAACCCGATTTCCCCGGTTACCTTAAAAACGGGTGGGACGACGAACTCAAACATCACGACAATCTCATTCTGGTCATCTGCGGATCCGTCTCTTCCTGGGTACGCAAAAATCTTCTGGATTCGGCGACATTCGGGGGGAGGTTTTCACGGGACATTGTTTTGCGGGAATTGCCGCTCTCGGTCTGCGCAGAATTCTGGGGCGAGAAACGGCGTGACCTTTTAAATCGCGAGATTCTCGATGTTCTGTCGGTGACGGGTGGGGTTCCGCGGTATTTGGAAGAGGTCGATCCTTCTTTGTCTGCGGCAGAAAACATACGTCTCATGTGCTTCACGCCTGACGGACCGCTTTTCAAGGACTTTTCGGCGATGTTCGGCGAGGTCTTCGGCGAAACGGTACGTGTCAAGGGCGATGTGCTGCGCATTCTTGCCGACGGTCCGCTGTCGCTCGATCAAATTGCCAAGGCGCTTGGTGTTGGGCGCGGTGGAAGTCTGGGGGCGAGCCTTGACGAGTTGGCGGAAGCGGGTTTCATTGCGCAGGACGAGGTGCTGAATCCTCGGACATGGAAGAAATCGCGGCTTGTTCGCTATCGTCTCTGCGACAACTATGCCCGCTTCTACTTGAAGTATATTGAGCCACATCTCGACGACATCAAGAACGGACGCTATGAGTTCGAGTCTTTGGCGGAACTTCCAGGCTGGCAGACCATCATGGGATTTCAATTTGAAAACCTGGTTCTCAATCGCGTAATGGACTTTAAGGATGCCCTGCATTTGACGGGGGCGACCATTCGAAGTGCGGCACCTTATCGGGTGGAGGGTGAAAACGGTGTGCAAGTTGATTTGCTCTTGCAGACGGACGAGGTGATGTACGTTGACGAGATCAAGCGGCGTAAGGAGATACGTCCTTCAATCATTGAGGAGGTGCGCGCGAAGATCGCCAAGATCAGGCGGCCGAAACGTATCTCTGTTCGGAAGGGGCTTGTCTATGCAGGAGAATTGTCGCCCTCGGTCAGGCGTACAGGTTATTTTGACGCCTTGATCGACATTGGCACGATGATCTGAGTGAGAAATCCGCTCAGGGGCCCCGAAGCGGTGTGATCCTCCACCCTCCGCGTGGGGAAGATGTCTCACGCGGAGAACGCCGAGAGCGCAGAGGCTTTCCGGACGCGGTCCGTGCGGGGGGGCGGTCAATGCCAATTGGTGTCGTCAAGGGTGACGAGCATGCGACCATGCCGAATCGACAGGATGTGGCATTCGCTGTCGACGATTTCATAGACGATACGGTAGGGACTGACGATCAGCTGGTGAAGACGCTCGGGGTTGGACGGTACGGTATGGTAGCATTCGACGGGAATGGTCGGATGCGAGAGGGGAAAGTTACCGAGTCCGTCGGCGGCTTCTCGCAGTTTCATTTCCCAGCGAATACCGTCATCCGGGTAGAGCGCGGTTGCAATGCCGAGGACGATTTCCTCAAGAAGCGATGCGGCATGCGGAGACCATTTTACGGGAATCATACGGAGGCCCTTGCAGGTTTCATGGACAAGAGCTTCTCGTGAAGCCGATCGAATACCTCATTGTTGGGAATGCCTTTACCCTCCGCGAATTGGCGGCGGGAGATTTCGATGTCCGATTCAAGCTCGGCAATTTCGTCGCGCCGCGTGATGGGCGCACTGATGGTAAATGGCACGCGCCGTTCGCGGACCGTGGTCACCATGAACACGTTGATGAGCGATGATGCGGAGAGCCCGACATCGTCGCAGAAGGCCGAGAAGTCGCGCTTGATGTTTTCATCGACGGAGATTGTCATACTTGCCATGGTAAATGTACCTCATTTCGCTTGTGGATGCCGTATAGTATACGATAAAAATGAGTGTAATGCAATGTGATCAGGTAGAAAAGAATTTCATACCTTGAATGCCCATATTCGCTGATTTGTGCTATAATACCTTCCTCAGTAGAGAAGGTAGAAACAAAAGATGGCAACAATCAACGGTATTCGTCATTTCAAGGACGAACAAGATTATCGAGAGCACTTTATCATTCCGTCGGAGATCAACAAATATCTTCCCGGCGGAAAGCACTTTATTGACGAGGATCTGATCAATCGGACGCTTGCGGAAGCGGATGCGACTCCCGTGGACCCTGTGCGCATTCGCGAGATCATCGCAAAGAGCGAATCCACCTGTTCGACGCTTGAGATCGCCGAGACGGCCGCGCTGATGCGCGTGACGGATCCGGACCTTTTCGAGGAGATGCGTGCGGCGGCCGAGCGCATCAAGAAGAAAGTCTACGACAACCGCATTGTCTTCTTTGCGCCGCTCTATGTGGCCAATCCGTGTGTGAATGGCTGCAAATATTGCGGTTTCCGCGAAGGGAATGCGCAGCAGAAGCGGCGCATTCTCACGATGGACGAGGTTCGGGAGGAAATCAATGTACTGGCGGGCCGCATCGGCCACAAGCGTTTGATCGCCGTCTACGGCGAACACCCGAAAACGTCGACCGAGTACATCGCGGATTCCATCCAGACAATCTACAACACGACTTGTCAGGCGCCGAAGACGGGTGCGAAAGTCGGCATCCGCCGCGTGAACGTGAACGCCGCGCCGCTGCCGATCGACGATCTGCGCGTGTTGCGCGAAGTGGGCATCGGCACGTTCCAGGTTTTCCAGGAGACGTACAACCGCAAGCTCTACGAGCAGATGCATCCGGCTTGGAGCGTGAAGGGCAACTACGACTGGCGGACGACCTGTTTCCACCGCTGCATGGAAGCGGGTGTGGACGATGTCGGTCTCGGGGTGCTGTACGGCCTCTGCGACTGGCG